>CAYYYC010000266.1:0-2587 GCA_964475695.1 uncultured Rubrivivax sp. | reverse complement strand
CCATGGCCTCGGCCATGGTGGAGCCGGTCTTCAGCGACCGGATGGCGCGGCCCACTCTTGAATCCAGCAGGTTGGTCACGCCGACGGCGCACACCAGGGCGGTCGACCAGATCAGCACATGCCGAAAGATGATGATCTACGAGCAGGCCGGGGACCGCTTCATGGTGCTGATGTCGGCCGGCAACCTCTCCATCAGTCAGTCCGTGCGCGAGATCCTGCAGGTCGAGAAGATCGAGCGCGCTCAAGGCGAGCCGCTGAGCATCTGGAACGCACCGAGCATGTTTGACGCCACGCGCGTGCTGGGCAGCGCGGTGCGCCGCGTGTATCAGCAGGACGGGCCGGCGCTGAAGGCCGCAGGGCTGGATTTCAACGCCTCCTTCATCTTCGGGGGCCAGATCCGGGGCGAGGCCATGCGGCTGTTCCAGGTGTATGCGCCGGGAAATTTCATCGAGGCCACGCGCGAGGCCTGCTTCTTTCAGATCGGCGAGAGCAAGTACGGCAAGCCGATCCTCGACCGCGTGCTGGTGCCCACCACGCCGCTCGACGAGGCCACCAAGTGCGCGCTCATCTCCATGGACTCCACGCTCAAGTCCAACCTTTCAGTGGGGCTGCCACTCGACCTTGTGGTCTACCGTGAAGGCGCCCTGGCCAGTCAAGAGCACATCTGCATCGACGAACACAACCCCTATTTCCGCATGATCCGCAGCACCTGGGGCCAGCGCCTGCGCGAGGTGTTCGAGGGCATTGAGGACCCGAATTGGGCCGCGGGCGGAGGCAACACGCCCCTGCGGACAGACCCGGGCCGGTATGAGCCCCTGCGCAAGGTCACCCACCCCGGCCAGTTGATCGTCTGACGCACCAAGCCGGTGCGCCCGCCCGGGCACGCCACTTGCCCCACTGGCCCGGTTTCCCCTCTGATTCCCAATGGCGCCGATTCGCATTCGCCTGGAGCACCTCACCCAGTACCGATATGACCGGCCGGTGCGCCTTTCGCCCCAGCTTGTTCGCCTGGCGCCGCGGGAGGGCAATCCTGCGCCTGTGTCGCACTATGCGCTGGAGATCGAGCCCAAGCCCGACCGGCTGAATTGGGAGCTTGATCTTTGGGGCAATCGCTGCGCGCGCGCCGAGTTCGACCGGCCTGTGACCGCATTGAGCCTGCGGGTCCAGCTCGTGGCTGAGGTCTGTGCGGGCCCCACCCGCGCCCCGGACACGGAGGAACCCGAGCCCGACTTCACCGACCCCGCCTGGCGCCCTGCGCAGGTCGCATCGTGCCTGGCTGGTGGCGCCGGCCCCCCGTGCCCCGAGGTCCAGGCCTACCTGCGGCATTTCCTGGGGAATCCGCCCCTGCCTGCCAAAGCGCAACTGGAGCGCCTCAACCGACAGGTCCATGGCGACATCGTCTACACCCTGCGCCATGAGCCTGGCGTGCAAAGCCCGGCGCAGACCCTGCGCAAGCGTTCCGGCTCGTGCCGTGACAGTGCCTGGCTCATGGTGCACCTGCTGCGAGGCCTGGGTCTGGCCGCGCGCTTCGTCTCGGGCTACCTCATCGAGCTGCGCGAGGGGGAGCAGGCCCCCCAGGACCGCACCGAACTGCACGCCTGGTGCGAGGTCTGGCTCCCGCGCTCGGGCTGGGTCGGGCTCGACACCACATCGGGCCTGTGGGCCGGCAGCGGCCATCTGGCCTTAGCCTGTGCGCCCGAGCCTGCCCAGGCTGCGCCCCTGGCGGGCAGTGTCGACCTCAGTGGTGTGGAGTTGACCCACGAAGTGCGCCTGCGCCGCGACGGGCCAGCCGCTGCGGTGGTCCGGGAATTGCATGTTGCCCAGCCCGATCAGGACAAGACCATGGGCACGGCCTTCGATGAGATGCACGGCGGCACCAATTCGGTGCGGGAGCACTATCGGCGATACGCCGAGTGGCTCGGGCGCCAAAGCGCCCAGGCCATGGCGATGCGCCGTGACGAGGCGGAGATGATTTTCCGCCGCGTGGGCATCACCTTCGCGGTCTATGGAGAAAAGGACGAAGACGGGGCCGGCACCGAGCGGCTGATCCCCTTTGACCTGCTGCCGCGCATCATTCCAACGCAGGAGTGGGCCGTGATGCAGCGCGGGCTCGAGCAGCGGGTCACGGCCTTGAACCGCTTCATTCATGACGTCTACCATGGCCAGGACATCATCCGCGCCGGGATCGTGCCGGCCGATGAAGTCCTGCGCAACCCCCAATACCGGCCGGAGATGGTCGGCATGGAAGTGCCCGGGGGCATCTATGCCCACATCGCCGGGATCGACATCGTGCGTGCGGCGCAATCCGACGGCAGCGGGACCTACCATGTGCTCGAGGACAACCTTCGAGTGCCCTCCGGCGTGAGCTACATGCTCGAAAACCGCAAGATGATGATGCGCCTGTTTCCGGAGCTCTTCTCGCTGCACAAGGTTTCGCCGGTGGCCCACTACCCCGACCTCCTGCTGGCCACCCTGCGCAGCATGGCGCCGGCCTCGGGCAAGGAGCCCACGGTCGTGGTGCTCACTCCCGGGATGCACAACAGCGCCTACTTCGAGCACGCCTTTTTGGCCCAACAGATGGGTGTGG
>CAYYYC010000265.1:1734-2588 GCA_964475695.1 uncultured Rubrivivax sp. | reverse complement strand
GTCGGCAGCGAAAATCCGACGAATGCCAGGGTGCTGGCGATGCGGTCGAACCAGGAGTAGGGCTTGATTGCGGCCAGCACGCCCACCGGCACGGCAATGAGAATGGCCAGCACCTGCGAAAGCCCGATCACCACGAACGTTGTGGGCAGCCGCTGCAGGATCAGTTCATCCACATTGATGCGGCTGACAAAGGAAAAGCCCCAGTCACCCCGCAGCATGCTGGCCAGCCAGCGCAGGTAGCGCTCCCAGACGGGGTCATCGAGCCCAAACTGGACCCGAAGTGCCGTGCGCACCTCCGGCGGCACATTGGGGTTGGTGGCCAACTCCTCGAAGGGGTCGCCCGGGGCCAGCGCCAGCACGGTGAACAGCACAACGCTGATGCCCAGGAGGCTGGGCAGCGCGATCAGCGTGCGCCGAAGGATGTAGCTGCCCACTGCAGACTACGGGTGTGCACCGACGGGGAGACTGCCCAAGGCCATCAGGCCTCGCGGGTCCAGTAGCCCAACGCCCAAGTGGTGTTGTCCCAAGCCGAGAGCACGGGTCGAAGCTTGGCGCTGACACCGTAGGGCCGAGGACGCGAGAAAAGCGGCACCACATGAAGGTCACCCACCACCAGGTCATTCATGCGGATGAAGAGCGCTGCGCGCTTGACCGGATCGATCTCGACCTGTGCGGCCTTGTGCGCGGCGTCGTACTCGGCGTTCTGCCAACGCGCCAGATTGCGTCGGGCCCACTTGTTTTCCTTCTGCGAAAGCTCCCAGCTGGTGAACTGCTCCATGAAGCTCTGCGGGTCGGGCTGGGTCATGGTGGTGGTGTACATCTGCATGTCGGCCCAGAACTTCTGGTAGGTGTCG
>CAYYYC010000265.1:0-1724 GCA_964475695.1 uncultured Rubrivivax sp. | reverse complement strand
CTTGCCGCAGGCGTCCTTGATGATGGCCTGGCACTTCTGTCGGGGCCCGCTGACCGAAGTCTGGAAGACGAACTTCAGCCGGTTTGCGCCCTTGGCGCGAATGCCGTCCGCACCGCGCTTCCAGCCCGCGGCCTCCAGCACCTGGTTTGCCTTGTCGATGCTGAACTCATGCCGCATGTTGGCGCTGCGAAAGCGCGGCGGGTTGTTGAGAAAGTTGGCAGTGGCGGTCGCCCCTCGGCCATAGATGGCCTCGGCGATGCTCTTGCGGTCGATCAGAAGGTTCATGGCCTCTCGCACGGCCCTGTCGCTGAAGGCCGGATGGCGGCTCTTCGCACTGGCGCGTTCTCCCTCCACTTCCTTCCACGGGTCCGTGGGGTTCAGAGTCACATACTCCAGGTCACTGCCCTGGTAGAAGTGCACCTTGCCCTTGCCCGCGGATTCGAGTTGACGCAGGATCACATCCTCGACCGACAAGTTCCACGCCAGGTCGAATTCGCCCGTCTGCAGCACCGAGCGAGCAGCGCTGGTGGCGTCTCCGCCTCCCTTGAGTTCGAGGCTGTCGAAAAAGGGCTGGTTGGCCACGTGATAGTTCGGGTTGGCCTCAGCTCGCAGCATGTCGCCCGGCTTGAAATCCAGCAAGCGATAGGGCCCCGTGCCCACCGGCTTGAGGTTGGCCGGGTTCTCGCGGGACTTGGCGCCCGCATAGGCCTCAAACACATGCTTGGGCAGGATCAGTCCCCAGGTGCCGACGAATGGCTCGGCCCAGAAAGGGGTCGGCCGCGCGAAATCGATACGCACCGTATGCGAGTCCAGCTTGGTGACCCGGATGTCCCGGTAGACATTGACCGTGAGCATGGCCGAGGCTGGGTCTCCGGCGTACTGCCAGGTGAAGACCACATCGTCGGCGGTGAAGTCGCGGCCATCGTGCCACTTCACGCCGCGCTTGAGTTTCCAGGTGACCGAGCGGCCATCCGCCGAAAGGCCGCCATTGGCCCGAGTGGGCGTCTCGGCAGCCAGCACGGGCACGAGATTGCCATCGGCATCCCAGCCACCGAGCGGCTCGTAGAAGATGCGGCAGGAATCCTGGTCCTTGGTGCCGCCGGCGTAATGCGGGTTGAGGTGCACCGGCGCCTGCCAGTACATGAGTCTGAGCGCGCCACCACCGCCGCGTCGAGTGCCGCGGTAGGGCATGGGAGTGGGCGCCTGCGCCAGGCCTTCATGCATGAGAAGCATCGATGCCATCGGAGCGGTGAGCCCCAGCCCCACCAGGCGCTCGATGAACGACCTTCGGGGCAGTCGGCCGGACCGCACCTCCTGCAACAGGTTCCTGAGCATGGCTTCTTCTTGCATGGCGCCCTCCGTTGGCGAGAAGGAAGGGCCGCGCTGGGGCTGCCCACCCGCTGGATCGTATCCCCTGGCTGTGCACAGCCCATCCGGGACACCCCGGGGAGGCTGAGTGCCTGTGCCGGCCGCTCAGTCCGGCTTGATGCGCGCCCGATCCACCACGACCTTCCAGCGCTTCTGCTCCTGCGCGATGAATCGCGCGAACTCCGCCGGTCCCGCGCCAACGCCGATGACCGCGTCGGTGCTGAACTTTTCGCTGGTGCCGGGCTGCTTGACGGCCGACTGTGACGCCACGCTCAGGGCATCAACCGCTGCCTGCGGCAGGTTCGACGGCCCGAGGATGCCGTACCACTGGGTCATCTCGAAGCCCGGCCAGCCCT
>CAYYYC010000264.1:0-2613 GCA_964475695.1 uncultured Rubrivivax sp. | reverse complement strand
CCAAGGGCGCAAGCCCCTCGGTGGCCTCGTCAAGGATGAGCAGGTCGGGGTTGGTCATCAGGGCGCGCCCTATGGTCAGCATCTGCTGTTCTCCGCCCGACAACTGCTGGCCGCCATGCCCCAAGCGCTCCTTGAGGCGGGGAAAGGTGTCGAGCACGCGCTCATAGGTCCAGTCACGGCGGCCATCCACGCCCGGCCGGGCAGCCATGACCAGGTTTTCCTTGACCGACAAGTTGCCGAAGATGCCGCGGCCCTCAGGAACATAGGCCAGGCCCATCTGTGCCACGCGGTAGGGAGACGCGCCAGTCATCTCGCGCCCCTTGATGTGGACCTGGCCGCTTCGCGGCTTGACCAGACCCAACAGGCTCTTGAGCAGAGTGCTCTTGCCCATGCCGTTGCGGCCCATCAGACCGATGGTCTCGCCGCGCAGGACACGAACGTCGATGCCCCGCAGAATGTGGCTTGCACCGTAGAAGGTGTTCAGGCCTTGCGCCTGGACCAGCGGCGTCACTTCGGGGCCCGCGGTGACCTCGGCGGTCGCTGTGTGGCCGGCAGGTCGGCTCATGCCTCCTCCCCAAGGTATGCCGCCTGAACCGACCGGTCACGACGGATCGCCTCGGGCGGACCGCTGGCGATCACCTGTCCATTGACCATGACGGAAAGCTGGTCGGCCAACGCGAAGACCGCGTCCATGTCGTGCTCCACAAGCATGATCGCGTGATCTGCCTTGAGGCGCAGCAGCAGCTCAACCATGCTCTCGGCCTCAGCCACGCCCATGCCGGCCAAAGGCTCATCAAGCAGCAGCACCTGTGGCTGGGTGGCCAGCGTCATGGCGATCTCAAGCTGGCGTTGCTCGCCATGAGAGCAGGTTCCAGCCACCGACTTGCGCCTGCCCTGCAGTCCGGCAAGTTCCAAGGCGCGATCACAGCGCTGTCGCACCCCTGGGTGGCCGGTGGCTGCGTCCACCCAATGCAATGGATTCCAGGGGCGATGCCGCTGCCTGGATTGACTGGCCAGACGGACGTTTTCCTCCACCGTGAAGGGCAGGAAGATGTTGGTCTTCTGGTAGCTGCGGCCCAGGCCAAGCCGGGAGATCTCATGCGGCGGGCGGGCCGTGATGTCGCGGCCCACCAGATGAACAGTTCCGCTGGTGGGCGCCAGGTCCCCGGAAAGCAGGTTGGTCAGGGTGCTCTTGCCCGCGCCATTCGGGCCGATCACCGCGTGGATCCGGTGGGGCCAAAGATCCAGCGAAACATCTTGGTTGGCGGCCAACCCCCCGAAGCGCTTGGTGAGCGAGCGGGCACGCAACAACACCTGGGCCTCCCCTTGGGGCGCCTGGTCGTGCACAGAGGGGGGCGCAGACCCCGGACTCATGGCGACTCCTTCGGAGGCAGCGGGCCGTTGCCCTGCCGGGCCGCCGGGGACGGCTCGCGCCTGATCCGGGCGAGCAACGCGCTGGCCAGCCCCAGCAAGCCACGAGGCGCCAACACCACCACCGCCACGATGAACAGGCCCATCCAGAGCTGCCAATGGTCACCCAAACGGACCGCGCCGATCTGCGGCAGATCCTTGACCCAGTGCAGGACTCCCTCGAACACGAACGCGCCGATGGCTGCGCCGGCAAAGTTGCCCATGCCCCCAAGGATCACCATCATGATGACATGCGCACTCATGTGGAATCCCATCAGCTCAGGGTTCACGAAACCATTGAGCGCTCCCCAAAGATAGCCCGCCAGGCCGGCCAGGGCCCCGGCCAGAGTGAAGGCGCTGAGTTTGTAGCCGAATGTGGAGTAACCCACCGCCCTCATGCGGTGCTCATTGATGCGAATGCCCGCCAGGGCACGACCAAACGAGCTCCACAGCAGGCGCCGCAGAAAGGCGTAGGTCAGCGCCATTGCGGCGAGGCAGACATAGAAGAGGATCCTCTTGTCCTCGAGATCGACCAACCCGGTCGAGGGGCGAACATTCACGTAGATGCCGTCGGAGCCGCCCAGTGCCTTGTTGTCGAAAAACAGGTAGAAGAGCATTTGCGCAAAGGCCATCGTCACCATGATGAAGTAGATGCCGTGGGTGCGCACCACGAAAAATCCAATGACCAACGCCGCCAGGCCCGAAGCGAGCATCGCTGCAGGCAGCGTCCACCACAGCGCGGCAGGGCCGTCAGCGGGGGACAGAAATGCCAGCGCGTAGCCAGCCAATCCGAAGAAGGCGGCATGACCGAGCGAGACCAGGCCGGTCAGGCCCTGGAGGAGGTCCAGGCTCATGGCGAAGATGGCCAGGATCATCATGCGCGATAGGCTCTGGATCGCATAGTCGCTGCCCATCAGCGGGAAGAGCGCCAACCCCACCACGGCGGTCGCCAACAGGAACTGCACGCTGCGCGGGAGGTTTTCAAGGTTGGACTGAGGTGCGCTCATGGGTTGCCTTGGATCGGCGGTTCAGTGCTTGAACAGGCCTTCGGGGCGCCACAGCAGCACCGCTGCCATGAGCATGTAGACCAACATGCCGGCCAACTGCGGCAGCAGCACTTTGCCGAAGGTGTCGACCAGGCCAACCAGAATGGCCGCGATGAGCGCGCCCCGCACCGACCCTATGCCTCCAATCACCACGACG
>CAYYYC010000263.1:0-2627 GCA_964475695.1 uncultured Rubrivivax sp. | reverse complement strand
GTCCGAAGGCTGCTCAAGGTGTAGATCTCGGACGCCGCCGAAGCAGACCGGGTGTTCACCATGCTCATGGGCGACGAGGTGGAGCCACGGCGAGACTTCATCGAGACCAACGCCCTGAGGGCGGCCAACATCGATGTCTGAACCAGGCTCGAGGAGACCCCGAGTGAAACCTTCCCACCGAGCGCCCAATGCCTTGGCCGCGGCGTGCCTGCTGGCCCTTCTGATCGCGGGGTGCGGCCGTGCGCCCGAGGCCGGCTCTGCAGGGGCCGCTCCGGCCGCCGCCTCCGGGCCGCAGGCCCCGACGCTGAGCCTTGGCCCGGAGGACATCTGGACCGTGGGCTCCGGCGGTGGCGCCGCTGCGCCCGCGATCACCGGCACCATCCAGGCCGAGCGGCGCGCCGACCTGCGCGCGGAGATGGCCTCCGTCGTCCAGCGGGTGACCCGCGACAGCGGCGAGCGGGTTCGCCGGGGCGAGCTGCTCGTCAAGCTCGACGACGCGGCGGTCCGCGAGAGCCTGGCTTCGGCAGACGAGGCCCTGCGAGCGGCCACACGATCGCTCGAGGGCGCCGATCGGACGCTGGAGCGCCTGAAGTCCCTGCAGGCGCAGGGAATGACCTCGTTGCAGGCCACGGAGGATGCCGAGGTGCGGCGCAACCTGGCGCAGAGCGAAGTGGTGGCCGCGCGCGCGCGCCTGGCCGCAGCAAGGCAGCAGCGCGAGCGCACGGAAGTGCGGGCGCCATTCGACGGGGTGGTGGCCGCCCGCAAGGTGTCCGCCGGAGACACCGCGACCATGGGCAAGGAGTTGGTTCAGGTGATCGACCCGAGCAGCCTGCGCCTGGAGGCCCTGGTGTCGGCGCAGCGGGTGGGTGAGCTTCGCCCGGGGCAGGCTGTGAAGGTCAGGATCCAGGGCGCCGCAGCGGCCGCAGAGGCCTCGTGGCGCGAGGGCCGCATTCGGCGAATCGATGCCGTGGCGCAGCCGGTTTCGCGCCAGGTCGCTGTGGTTGTGGACCTGGTGGGCGGCGCCGACGGGCTCATGGCGGGCTTGTATGCCGAGGGCAGCGTCGACAGCCCCGTGTCCCAGACGATCGCCATCCCCGAGACGGCGGTGGTGCGCGACGGTCAGCAGGCCTTCGTGTGGACGCTTGACGGCCAGACGCTGCGCCGGCAGCCGGTGACTCTTGAGCCCCGCGACCCGCGCACCGGGCTTCTGGCGGTGGGTGATGGCCTGAAGGTGGGCCAGCGCATCCTGCGCAGCCCCGGCACACGGCCGGTCGAAGGCCAGAGCTACAGCGTGCGTCAGGGCTGAGCGATGTTCCTGTCCAATTTCAGCGTCCGCCGCCCGGTGGCCACGGTGGTGATCATCATCGGGCTGATGGCGCTGGGGCTTTTGGCCCTGAGCAAGCTCAAGGTCAACGAGCGGCCCGATGTGGCGCTGCCGCTTCTGGTGGTCAACATTCCCTACCCGGGCGCCTCCCCCGACACGGTGGAGCGAGAGCTGCTCAACCGGGTGGAAAAGTCACTGCAGTCCGTCACTGGCGTGCGGGAGGTGCGCTCCAGCGCCAACGAAGGGATGGCCTCCATCCAGGTCTTCTTCGAGTTCGGCAAGAACCTGGTGGAAGGCGCCGATGAGGTGCGCAATGCGCTGGGCAGCATCCGATACAAGCTGCCCACGGAGATCCGTGAGCCGGTGATCGTGCGCATCGACCCGTCGGCGCAACCGATCATGCAGGTGGCCCTGTCCTCAACCCGCCAAAGCCACGCGGAAATCTCGCGCCTGGCCGAGGATCGCCTGGCCGACCGGTTCCGGGCGATCTCGGGCGTGGCGCAGGTCAATGTGTATGGCGCCCTGCGGCGCGAACTCAGCGTCCTGCTGCAGGCGCAAAGGATGCGCGAGCTCAATGTGACGGTCGCCGAGGTGACCGCAGCCCTGCGCAGCCAGAACACGGCCGCGCCCGTGGGCAAGGTTCGCGGGGCGATGGATGACCAGAGCATCCGGCTGATGGGGCGACTGGAGCGCCCCGAAGAGTTTGCGCAGATCGTTGTGCGGCGCAATGGCGCCGAGCTCATCCGGCTGGGCCAGTTGGCCACGATCGAGGACGGCTTCGCCGAGACCACGAGTCTGAGCCAGCGAAACGGCAAGCCCAATGTGGGTTTGTCCATCGTGCGTTCGCGCGAGGCGTCTACCGTCAGCGTGGCTGCGGATGTGCGCGCCCTGGTCAAGGCGATCGAGGCCGAGCTGAGCGAGGGAACCACGATCACGATCACCGAAGACGGCGGCAAGAACGCCCAACGCAGCCTCAACAACGTTGTCGAGGCGCTGGTGCTCGGCGCCGTGCTCACGGTGTTTGTCGTCTATGTGTTCCTCAACTCGTGGCGCTCCACGATGATCACCGCGCTGTCGCTCCCCACCTCGGTGCTGACTGCCTTCATCGCGGTGTGGCTGTGCGGCTTCACCCTGAACTTCATGTCATTGCTGGGCTTGTCCTTGGCCATCGGTGTGCTGATCGACGATGCGATCGTGGTTCGGGAGAACATCGTGCGCCACCTGGAGCGGGGGGCGGATCGGATCACCGCAGCCTTGCAGGGCACGGCCGAGATCGGGCTGGCGGTGGCCGCCACCACCTTCT
>CAYYYC010000262.1:270-2631 GCA_964475695.1 uncultured Rubrivivax sp. | reverse complement strand
TCACGGTGTTGACTGTCACACCCTTGTTCGCCAACTCCTGCGCCAGGGCCATGGTGAATCCATGCATCCCGGCCTTGGCCGCCGAGTAGTTGGTCTGACCGGCCTGGCCCTTTTCACCATTGACGGAGGAGATCTGGATGATCCGCCCCCAACCGCGCTCGACCATGTCGGGCACCACTTGCTTGGTGACGTTGAACATCGAGTTGAGGTTGGTGTCGATCACCGCATCCCAGTCCTCGCGCGTCATTTTCAGGAACATGCGGTCGCGCGTGATTCCCGCGTTGTTGACCAGCACATCGATCGGGCCATGCTCGGCCTTGGCCTTGGCGAAGGCCGCCGTGGTGGAGTCCCAATCCGAGACATTGCCCACCGAAGCGTGAAATGTGTAGCCGAGTGCTTTCTGCTCAGCCAGCCACTTGGCATGGTCGCGGGTCGGCCCGCACCCGGCAATCACGGTAAATCCCTGCTTGTGAAGGCGCTGGCAGATGGCCGTTCCGATGCCCCCCATACCACCGGTGACGTATGCAACTTTCTGGCTCACGTTGGTCTCCAATCTTCAAATGTTGGGGGTCGCCCCCGAGTTGAAAGCATAAGGCTTGCGCCTGCGGATGCTCCGGTGCGGCCCGCTCAGCGCTCCACAGCCAGCGACACGCCCATTCCGCCACCGATGCACAACGCCGCCAGGCCTTTTCGGGCATCGCGCCGCTGCATCTCATGCAACAGGGTGACCAGAATGCGGCAGCCCGATGCGCCGATCGGGTGGCCGATGGCAATCGCGCCGCCATTGACATTCACCCGGGCCGGGTCAATGTCCAAGGCCTTGTTGACCGCACAGGCCTGGGCGGCGAATGCCTCGTTGAGCTCAAACAGATCAACATCCTGAGCCTTCCATCCGGCGCGCGCCAGCGCCTTCTGCGACGCCGGCACCGGTCCCATGCCCATGGTGGCCGGATCCAGCCCGCTGGTGCCGAATGAGGCGATGCGGGCCAGCGGCTTGAGGCCCAGGGTCTGCGCCTTGTGAGCCGTCATGACCATCACGGCAGCCGCACCGTCATTGATGCCCGAGGCATTGCCCGCAGTGACCGTACCGGCCTTGTCGAAAGCAGGGCGCAAGCCCGACAGGCCTTCGGCACTGCTCTTGCGGTTGATGAACTCGTCGCTTTCGAACACAACGGGCTCGCCCTTGCGCTGGGGGATCGTCACACCAACGATCTCTTCCTTGAACCGGCCCGCATCCTGGGCCGCTGCAGCCTTCACCTGCGAGCCCAGGGCGAGATCGTCCTGCATCGCACGAGTGATGCCATGGGCCTTGGCCACATTTTCCGCTGTAATCCCCATGTGGTACTGGTTGTAGGCGTCCCAAAGGCCATCGACGATCATGGAATCGACCATCTTCCAGTCCCCCATGCGCTGCCCATCACGGCTGCCCAAGAGCACATGGGGGCTTGCGCTCATGTTCTCCTGGCCACCGGCAATCACGATTTCACTGTCGCCCCAAGCCACAGCCTGAGCAGCCAACATCACAGCCTTGAGGCCCGACCCGCACACGGCGTTGATCGTCAGCGCGGGCGTCTCCTTGGCCAGACCGGCCTTCATCATGGCCTGACGGGCCGGGTTCTGCCCCGCGCCAGCGGCCAAGACCTGGCCCATGATCACCTCGCCGACCTGCTCGGGGGACACGGAGGCGCGGCGCAGGAGATCGGCAATCACCACGCTGCCCAGATCGGCAGCCGGGGTTTTGGCCAGGGTCCCGCCAAAACGGCCCACGGCGGTGCGGGTGGCTGCCACGATGACAATGTCTTTGCTCACTGGAAGTCTCCTGAAGAAGCTTTTCGGGCGGCCGGATCAAGCCTTTTGCTTGACATACCGGCCCGGTGCCGGCTCGATGGCCCTGAATTGTCGGTTCCCGGGGGATTTCGGCGCTGCCATCTTCTTGCCCGCGTGCGACGCCAGCCAGGACGACCAATCCGTCCACCAGGACCCCGGATGCTCACGGGCTGCGGCGAGCCATGCCTGCGCGCTCGGCGCGAGTCGGTCGTTGGTCCAGTAGCTGCGCTTTGCCTTGGCCGGAGGATTGATCACGCCGGCAATGTGCCCCGAGGCGCCCATGACGAAGCGCTTGCGCCCCTTGACCAGGCCGGTGCTGCGGTAGGCCGCTTCCCAGGGAACGATGTGGTCCTCGCGCGAGGCGTAGATGTAGAACGGCGCCTTGATCGCGCCGATGTCGACCTTCTGCCCGCAGGTGACCAGTCGACCGGGCACGCGCAGCTCGTTTTGGAGGTACAGGTGCCGCAGGTACCAACAGTACATCGGGCCGGGAAGGTTGGTGCTGTCGGAGTTCCAGTACAGCAGGTCGAACGG
>CAYYYC010000262.1:0-260 GCA_964475695.1 uncultured Rubrivivax sp. | reverse complement strand
CATTGGGGCGAAGGAAGCTGAAGGTTGCGGCCAGCTCGCCGCCCTTGAGCAGGCCCGGGCCGCTGGGCGCATCGGCCCCGATGGTCATCTCGCGCATTTGGACCGAGGGCTCATCGACGAAGATGTCCAGAACACCGGTGTCACTGAAATCCAACAATGTGGTGAGCAGCGTCACGCTGGTGGCGGGCTGCTGTCCACGCGCGGCCAGCACGGCCAATGCGGTGGTCAGGATGGTGCCGCCCACGCAGAAGCCCAGCATG
>CAYYYC010000261.1:284-2634 GCA_964475695.1 uncultured Rubrivivax sp. | reverse complement strand
CTACCACGATGCCAACAACTGGCCGTTGCTGCGGCAGGCGCTCAAGGACATGGGCCGAGCTGATCTGATCGGCAACGGGAAGCACCACCTCATTCCCACTTGGCAACCGCAGACTGACGGCGGCTACGAGAGCGCGCGCCGCAAGAACAGCACACCCTCCGGCGTGAAGGCCGCGGCACCTGTTCGCGGCCGTGTCCTCACGCAGCACACCGGCTTGCCGCCGCGCCAGGCAGGCGCTTCGCCGTCGGGCGCACGCCCCCCGCCCCGAGGCGGCCGCAGGAATCCAAGGCCTCGATGAGGCCCGTTGCTCGAACCGGAGGAGTCCATCGATGAAGTGGCTGCGATATGCCCATGCCGGGCAAGCCGGCTTTGGCGTTCTTGACGATGACCGGGTCGCCGTTCATCGCGGGGATCTGTTTGGCCCGAATGAGCCCACCGGAGAGTTGCTGCCGCTGGCCGAGCTTGAAATCCTGCCGCCCTGTGAGCCGCAAACGGTGGTGGGCCTGTGGAACAACTTTCATGCCCTGGCGCTGAAGAATGGGTGGAGGCCGCCCGCCGAACCGCTTTACTTTCTCAAGGCCCCTGGGAGTCTGGCCGGCCCCGGCAGCGTCACACCGGCCGCACCGGAGGCCATGGGGCGCGTGGCCTTCGAGGGTGAACTGGCTGTGGTGATCGGGCGGCGCGCCCACCGGGTGTCGCTGCAGGACGCTGCGGGCCACATCGCAGGCTACACCTGCGCCAACGACATCACCGCCATCGAGCTTCTGCAGCGTGATCCGACATTTCCCCAGTGGACCCGGGCCAAGGGGCTGCCGGGCTTCGGCGTGTTCGGCCCCGTGATCGAAACGCAATTCGATTGGCAGGGCGCCGCCCTGCGGACCCGTGTCGGCGGGCGCGAGAGGCAGAACTACCCATTGGCCGACATGATCATGTCACCGCCTGAGTTGGTCAGCCGGATCTCTCAGGATCTGAGGCTGGAGCCTGGCGACCTGATCCTGTGCGGGACTTCAGTGGGAGTCTTGCCGATGAAGCCCGGCAGCGAGGTGGAAGTCGAGATCGACGGAATCGGAGTGCTGCAACACCGCTACGGGTAACCCGGGCGAAGTCACTTCCCTCGCGAATCCTTCAGGCCGGTGATGCGGTTGAAGACGCTGCGCCCCGGCGCATGGTCAATGCGGTCGGCCACGAAGTAGCCATGGCGCTCGAACTGCAGACGCTCTTCGGCACGGACTTCCGACAAGCCCGGCTCGATGAAGGCCTGATGCACCCGAAGGCTCTGCGGATTGAGCACATCCTTGGGATCGCGCCCACCGGCATCCGGCTGTTCCTCGGTGAAGAGCCGTTCGAAGACCCGGACCTCGGCGCTCAACGCTTCATCACAGGCGACCCAGGTCAACACTCCCTTGACCTTGACGCTGTCTGAGCCGGGCGTGCCGCTCTTGGTGTCCGCAATCACTCGCGCAAGCACGGTCACCACGCGACCCGAGGCGTCGCGCTCGCAGCCGGAGCATTCCACCACGTACCCGTATTTCAGTCGCACCTTGCTGCCGGGCGCCGGCGCACCAGACCCGTCGTCGCGGGGCGGGTAGAGGCGGAAGTAACCCTTGGGAGGGTCTATGGCGAAGTCCTCACGCTCGATCCAGACCTGCGGGCCCAGGCGCATCGCGCGCTGACCCAGCTCCGGACGCTGGGGATGCGCCGGCGCCATGCAGACCTCCCGGTGCGCGTCCGATCCGAACACCTCGGCCCAGTTGGTGATCAGCAGCTTGACCGGGTCGAGCACGGCCATGGCTCTTGGCGCCTGACCCTCCAGGTCCTCGCGCAGCGCGATGTCCAGAACCTCATAGTCCAGCCAGGCGGTCGTCTTGCTGACGCCGCTGTCCTCGGCCATCTTGCGGATGCAGGCCGGCGTGTAGCCTCGGCGGCGCAAGCCAGCCAGGGTGGGCATTCGGGGGTCGTCCCAACCGTTGACGATCCGCTCATCGACCAGCTGCTTGAGCTTGCGTTTGCTGGTGACCACATAGGTCAGGTTCAGCCGGCCAAATTCATGTTGGTGAGGCAGCTTGTAGATGTTGGGCTCATGGCTTTCCAGCGCGTGGCCCATCAACGGGGCGAACTGCTCGGCGTTGTCGAGCAGCAGGTTGAAAAAGGCCGGAAGGTCACGCAGCACCGCTTCGCGGTCGTGCTGCCAGCGCCCGAACATCGCCTTCATTTGGGCCTCAGGCTCGCTTGCAGACAGCTTGTCGGCCCGGTTGTGGCAGGCCATCGCGAATTCCTTGCCAGCTTCCAAGCCCTGCGTGCGGATCTGGTCCACCAGGGCCTTGGCGCGCGCAAACTGAGGTGCACGCAG
>CAYYYC010000261.1:0-274 GCA_964475695.1 uncultured Rubrivivax sp. | reverse complement strand
AGGATCGGCGCGATGCGCTCGAGGGTCCAGTCGTAGAAGGGCCGCTGGTCCTCGAACTCGAGGGTGCAGATGCTGTGAGTGATGTTCTCCAGCGCGTCCTCGATGGGGTGCGCGTAGCTGTACATCGGGTAGATGCACCACTGATTGCCGGTGTGGTGATGGGCGGCATGCTTGATTCGGTACAGGGCCGGGTCGCGCAGGTTGATGTTGGGCGAGGCCATGTCGATCTTGGCCCGCAGCACCATGGCGCCGTCAGGGTGCCGGCCTTCCCGCA
>CAYYYC010000260.1:0-2658 GCA_964475695.1 uncultured Rubrivivax sp. | reverse complement strand
GGGGAGGGCGGCGCGGCGATCAATGTGCCTCCGGGCTTTCAGATCACGATCAGCCCCGAGGGCGATGTGCTGGCCCGAGACCCCGCTGCGCCAAGCAACGCCCGCGCGCAGGTGGTGGGCCGACTGATGCTGCGCAACGCTGCGGATACGCCGCTGTCGCGCCGTGCCGATGGACTTTTCGAGGTCAACGAGCGGCCCGCCGGAACAGACATCGCGGGGGGGGCGGCCAACACCGGCGTGACCACCGGTGCTCTCGAAGGGAGCAATGTCACAGCCGTGCAGGCCATGGTGGCCCTGATCGACCATTCGCGCAGCTTCGAGCAGAACATCCGCATGATCAAGGAGATCCGCGGCATTGACGAATCAGGCGCAACCATGCTGCGCGCCGGCACCTGACCTCAGTCCCCATCGACAGCGAATTGAACATCTGAAACGGAGCAACCCATGGACGCCTCACTCTGGATCGCCAAGACCGGCCTGGATGCGCAGCAAACGCGCATGTCGGTCATTGCGAACAACCTGGCCAATGTCAACACGGTGGGTTTCAAGCGCGACAGGGCGGTCTTTGAGGACATGCTCTATCAGAACATCCGCCAGGCCGGCGGGCAGACCACGGCCAACACCCAGTCGCCCACCGGGATGATGCTGGGCACCGGCGTGCGGATCCTGGCCACCGAAAAGACGCACATCCAAGGCAGCATGCAGACCACGCAGAATGCCTTGGACGTGGCGATCCAAGGCGACGGGTACTTCCGCATCCTTCAGCCTGATGGCACGACCGCCTACACCCGCGACGGCAGTTTCAAGCGCTCCGGGACAGGGCAGCTTGTCACGGCCAACGGCTCTCTGCTGCAGCCCGAGATCGTCATCCCGCAGACCGCTGCCAGCGTGACCATCGGGTCTGACGGCACCGTTTCCATCAGCACCTTCAATGGCGCCACCACCCAGCTTGGCCAGCTTCAGATTTCCCGCTTCTTCAATCCCGCCGGCCTGCAGGCCATGGGCCAGAACCTGTTGAAGGAAACCGCCGCCAGCGGACCGCCTCAGGTGCTGCAGCCAGGCCAAGGCGGCGCCGGGACGCTGCTGCAGGGAGCGTTGGAGGCCTCCAACGTCAACGTGGTGGAGGAAATGGTCAACATGATCGAGACCCAGCGCGCCTATGAGATCAATTCCAAGGCGATCTCGGCAGCCGACGGCATGCTGCGCTTCCTCAACAACAACCTCTGAGGCGGCCTCATGAAACGCATTCTGGTTGGTCTTCTCTCCTGCGCTGGCCTGGTGGGCTGCGCCGCGGTGGATCCCATCGAAGTGGCGCCGCCCAAGTTTGCGGCGGTGCATCCGCCGCAGGCCGAGGCGCCGCGGCAGGCCACGGGATCGATTTACAACGGGGTGCAGAGCGAAAACTGGTTTGGCCGCGGTCGCAGTTTCCAGGTGGGCGATGTGATCACCGTCGAGCTCAACGAGCGTGTGCGCGGCACCCGCACCACATCCAACACCACGTCGCGTGCGGCCACCACGAACATTCCATCCGGACTGAGCGGAAAGCTCGCGGACCGGCTCGGCATGAGCGGGTTGGACCTGAGCAAGCAGAGCAGCGGGTCGGACGGCAAGGGGTCAGCCACACAGGAGGCCGTGCTCACGGGTTTCCTGGCCGTCAGCGTGGTCGAGGTGCTTCCCAACGGGAACCTGGTGGTGCGCGGAGAAAAGCAGGTCTCCCTGTCCGAGGGCAGCGAGGTCATCCAGATTTCCGGGGTGATCCGGCCTCAGGACGTTTCGCCCAACAACATCGTGCTTTCGCAGCGCCTGGCGCATGCGCAGGTGGCCTATCGCGGCTCTGGAGACCTGGCCGCGGGTACGCGCCCGGGCTGGGGCTCAAAGGTGCTGACCCGCCTGTGGCCTTTCTGAAACCCCTCACCAACCCTCACGGAGTCCCCATGCGCAGCCCCTGGATCCGACATCAGCTGATGGGCCTGGCCTTGCTCGGACTGCTCCTGGCCGCCTGGCCGGCCAGGGCCGACCGGGTCAAGGACCTGACCCAGGTCGGCGCGGTTCGCACAAACCAGCTCATCGGCTACGGCCTGGTGGTGGGCCTGCAGGGCACCGGCGATGGCCAGGACATCTCCTTCACCATCCAAAGCCTCAAGGCCATGCTCACTCGCATGGGCGTGAGCGTCGACCAGCCGATCTCGGACTTCGAGGCCGGCGGTGGCGGGGCAGCCGGAAAGCTGGACCTGAAGAATGCCGCCGCCGTGATGGTCACCGCCGAATTGCCAGCCTTTGCCAAGCCCGGCCAGCGGATCGTTGTCAATGTGGCGGCCATTGGCCGGGCCACCAACCTGCGCGGCGGCCAGCTGCTGCTGACGGCCCTGAGGGGTGTCGACGGCGAAACCTATGCGATCGCCCAGGGTTCCCTGACGGCCACCGGCATCGACGCGGCGGCGGCGGGATCCAAAGTGGCCATCGGCGTGCCCACGTCCGGTCGAATTCCCGAGGGTGCCACCGTCGAGCGCATGGTCGAGACGCCTTTTGACCGCTCCAGCGAGCTGGTGCTCAATGTGCACCGCAAGGACTTCACCACCACCAGTGCAATCGTCGATGCCATCAACCGCCAGTTCGGCGGCGGCGTGGCCCGCGCGGTGGATGGCCTGTCGATCGCCG
>CAYYYC010000259.1:503-2693 GCA_964475695.1 uncultured Rubrivivax sp. | reverse complement strand
CCGGCGTCAAGCGCTACATGGATCAGACCAAACTGCAGGCCGCGGAGCGCGGATATGTGGAAACGGCTTTCGGACGGCGGCTTTACCTGCCGGAAATCAAGGGCGGCAGCGGGCCCCGCCGGTCGGCGGCTGAGCGTCAGGCGATCAACGCGCCGATGCAGGGGACCGCGGCCGACCTCATCAAGCTGGCGATGATCGCGGTTCAGAAGGCTCTGGACGCATGGTCATGCAGGTGCATGACGAGCTGGTGCTTGAGGTTCCCCAGCATGAGGTGGACTGGGCTCGCCATTCCCTGCCCAGCCTGATGGCGCAAGTGGCCGACTTGCGAGTGCCGTTGCTGGCCGAGGTCGGTGTGGGCGCCAACTGGGACCAGGCCCACTGAGGGCGCAGTGGCTCAGCCGCGTTCGATTCGCGCGAACGCAGAGTGGTTGTGGATGCTCTCGAAGTTCTCGACATCCACCCGGTAGCTGCCGATGCGCGGGTCCGCATTGAGCCGCAGGGCCACGTCGCGCACCAGATCCTCAACGAACTTCGGGTTTTCGTAGGCTCTCTCGGTGATCCACTTTTCGTCCGGTCGCTTGAGCAGCGGCCAGACTTCGCTGGAGGCGCTGTCCTCGGCAAAGCGCACCAGGTCTTCCCAGGGCACAGCCTGCAGCGGCTGGGCCGTGATGGTCACCAGCGAGCGCTGGTTGTGGGCTCCGTAGTCGGAGATCTCCTTGGAGCAGGGGCAAAGGCTCTTGACCGGGACGGACGCCTCGCACCAGACCTTGGACTGTCCGCCCCGACGCTCGACGATCCAGCGGCCCTGGTAGTCCAGAAGGCTGGTCACGCCCGAGACCGGAGCCCGCTTTTCGATGAAAAAGGCGAACGAGGCCTCGATGCGGCCTTCCTGGGCATCCAATCGCTGCAGCATTTCCTGCAAGCCGCCCTGGAACTCAGCCAGGCCCGGGGCACCGGGCTTGGCGTGAAGATCGTCGAGCCACGCCACAAGGCGAGACATGTGGGTGCCCTTCTTGTCTGCCGGCAGAGCCACATCCAGAGACCAGAGGGCCACAGTCTGCTGCAGTCCCCCGGACAGCTGGATACGCAGCGGGTAGCGAACCCCACGAATGCCGACCTGCTGGATCGCCAGACGACGCCCGTCATGCTCGCTCTGGGTGTCGGGAATGGGCAGGATGTCGGAAGGATGGTTCATGTGTTCGCCTGGCCCTCAGGCCGCCGCAGCCTGATTCTGGAAGAACCGCTGGCGAATCGACTGTTCGATCCCTGCAGCGTCCAGCCCGAGTTGTGCATTCAGCTTGGCCGGGTCTCCATGCTCGATGAAGATGTCCGGATAGCCCAGGCTCAGAACGGGGATCACCACCCCGGCCGCCTGAAGCGCTTCCATCACCGCCGAGCCCGCGCCGCCCATCAGGCAGCCGTCCTCGATCGTGACCAGCGCGTCGTGAGATCCGGCCATCGCCAGCACCAGGCCCATGTCCAGCGGCTTGGCAAAGCGCATGTCGGCGACGCTGGCATTGATTTCCTCTGCCGCTTTGAGCGCCGGCTGCAGCAGGGTGCCGAAGGCCAGGATGGCCACCCTGGGCTGCCCGGCCAATGTCGGCGAGGCCTGTCGGCGAATCACCCCCTTGCCCCAGTCGAAAGTCTCCAGGTCACTGCCTGCATCGACGCCCACACCCGCGCCTCGGGGATAGCGCACCGCCACCGGATGCGATTGCGCATGGGCGGTGGACAGCGCCATGCGGCATTCCCGCTCATCCGACGGGGTCAGCAGGCTCATGTTGGGCACGCAACGGATGTAGGCAATGTCGTAGGCGCCGGCATGCGTGGCGCCGTCGGCACCAACGATGCCAGCCCTGTCCAGGGCCAGCACCATCGGCAGATTCTGCAGAGCCACATCGTGGATCAGCTGGTCGTAGCCGCGCTGCAGGAAGGTCGAGTAGATCGCCACCACCGGCTTGAGACCATCGCAGGCCATGCCGGCGGCCAGAGTGACGGCGTGCTGTTCGGCAATGGCGACGTCGTGGAACTGGCGTGGGAACTGCTCGGCGAAGCTGTCCATGCCCGAGCCCGCGCTCATGGCCGGCGTGATGGCGGCCAGCAAGGGGTCCTGCGCCGCCATGTCGCACAGCCACTCGCCGTACACGGCGGAATAGGTCGGTGTCTCGGCCCGGCGCACGGCCGCGCCGG
>CAYYYC010000259.1:0-493 GCA_964475695.1 uncultured Rubrivivax sp. | reverse complement strand
ACTGCGTGCTGCTCCGCGATGCCCACATCATGGCAGCGCTGCGCAAAGCGCTTCTGAAACTCCACCATGCCTGAGCCCTCGAGCATCGCCGGGGTGACAGCCACAAGCCGCGGGTCGGCGGCAGCCATGTCGCAAAGCCACTGGCCGAAGATCTGCGTAAAGCTCGGCTTCGGCGCAGCGGCCGGCTTCTGGATGCCCTGAGACGGGTCGAAAGGCGAGGGACCGTGGTACTTGATGGGGTCAGCCTCGGCCAGTTGGTATCCGTAGCCCTTCTTGGTGACCACATGCAGGAATTGCGGCCCCTTCATTGAGCGCATGTTCTCCAGCGTGGGGATGAGGGAGTCCAGGTCATGCCCATCGATCGGGCCGACATAGTTGAAGCCGAACTCCTCGAAGATCGTCGAAGGTGCCACCATGCCCTTGGCGTGCTCCTCGAAGCGCCGCGCGAGCTCGAAGAGCGGCGGGGCATTGCGCAGTACGCTCTTGGCCGACT
>CAYYYC010000258.1:1458-2695 GCA_964475695.1 uncultured Rubrivivax sp. | reverse complement strand
GAGTTTTGGTCAGCCATTCCTGGGCCATTGGCGGGTTCGGGGCCGAGCCACTTCAGATTTTCTCCTTGCATAAAGTGACGCTCGGACGGCTCTGCGTCCTCGGGTTTTTTGCGATCAGTGGCTTTTTGATCATGCGCAGCCTGGGCAACCGTTCGAGCAGTTGCCGCGTCACATGACTGCGCTCGCGGATGAGCACCAGGATCTCCGCATCGCGAAGCCGAACGGCCAACTGACCTATCCCCTTGACGGAATTGGTGAAGACCTTGGCGTTCAAGCGCTCCAGCTTGCCGGCGCACTCCAGCTTGCGCACGGCATCCTGATAGTCGTCGAGGATGATGATGTTCATGGGCACGGCACAAAAACGACCGCGCATTGTGCCGCGACTCGGGCCTTGCCCGGACTGGGTACGCCGCCTAAGTCAGCATGTTGTTGCGCAGCAGCCCGACAGCGATGCCCTCGATCGCAAAAGCAATGTCGCTTTCGGCGTTCAGTGGCACGCAAATCACTTCGAATTCCGGGTTTTCCGGAATCAATTCGATCATGCTCTTGGTGCGGCGCAGACGCTTGACGGTGACGTCCTCGCCCCATCGGGCCACCACGATCTGCCCATTCTTGGCCTCGTGGGCCTTCTGAACGGCAAGCAGGTCGCCATCAAGAATGCCTGCGTCTCGCATGCTCATGCCGCGAACCCGCAGCAGATAGTCCGGCTTGCGCGGGAAAAGGCTGGCCTCGACCGTGTAGGTCTGATCGATGTGCTCCTGGGCCAGGATGGGGCTTCCTGCTGCCACCCGTCCGACCAGGGGCAGCGCCAATTGAGCCAAACCGGGCAGGGGAAGCTTGAATTGGCGACCCTGCGCCTGCTGCAGGGCGGCGAGGGCTTCGCCCCGCAGTCTGATGCCGCGCGACGTGCCGCCGACCAACTCGATGACCCCCTTGCGCGCCAAGGCCTGCAGATGCTCCTCGGCCGCATTGGGCGACTTGAAGCCCAACTCTGCGGCGATTTCCGCACGGGTGGGTGGCGCGCCCTTGCGCTCGATGGCGCTTTGGACCATGTCGAGAATCTGCTGCTGTCGCTCGGTGAGCTTGGGTCGGTCTAGCATGATGCAATCCCGGAAGTTGGCTGAAAGAAGATCGGGTCAAGAGCGGTTCGGCCCGGCCATAGGGTCGGGCTGCCCTGGCATTCTATCCAGTAGCTGTGTTTTTATCCAGAGGGATTTTCGATGGCACTTTCGATTCG
>CAYYYC010000258.1:0-1448 GCA_964475695.1 uncultured Rubrivivax sp. | reverse complement strand
GGGTCGTGGCTATGGGCGGCACCATCGCAGGAATTGAGCCGCAGGGTGCCGAGGCCGGGCGCTACCGGGCCGCGCAGTTGGGCATTGAGCAGTTGCTGGCCCCGGTGCTGGAGCGTCTCTCGGGCAAGGTTGGGGCCATCGAGGCGGTGCAGCTCGCGCAGGTCGACAGCAGGGACATGAGCCATGGGCTGTGGCAGAAGCTCGCCGCCCAACTTCAGGCGGGTCAGGATGACCCTTCCGTGCTGGGTCAGGTGGTCACGCACGGCACCGACACGATGGAAGAGACCGCCGTCTTTCTCGACTGTGTGCTCAGCGGGCACAAGCCGGTGGTGCTGACGGCGGCGATGCGGCCCGCCAACTCGGTGCTGGCCGACGGCCCGGCCAATCTGGCCCAGGCGCTTGAGTTGGCCGCAGATCCCAGAGCCCAGGGCATCCTGATGGCGATGGGCGGACAGACCTGGGCGGCGGTCCAGGCCCGCAAGGTGCACCCATTTGCCCTGCAGGCTTTCAGCCCTGGCGATGGTCAAGCCGTGGCGTGCTGGAGTGGGGAGGGTTGGAACTGGCAGCCCGTGGCGCATGAGCCGCCGGGATTCGTCGGCGCCAAAGCCGCGATGCCCGACAGCGTCGACGATTGGCCTCGGGTTGAGATCATCCACAGCCATGCGGGCGCGCAACGATCGTTGATTCAATCCGTGCTTGCAGCGCGGGACGGCGATCCGCCTGTTCGGGGCCTGGTGATCAGTGCCACCGGCAACGGGTCGCTGCACCATGCGCTGCATGAGGCGCTGCTGGATGCCGTTGGGCGCGGGCGCATCGGCAGACAGGATGTGTTGGTGGCCACCCGCTGCACGGGTGGATGGATCGTGGGCGAGCCCGAACACGGGTGGCCCGTGACCGCCAGGATGACTCCGGCACAGGCGCGCGTGGCCCTGATGGTTCAGATCGCCAGACGCCCCCGCGCCGCGGGTCAGTCAGCCTGATGAGGGGCCGGACTCCAACGACTGGAGTGCCTCGGCGATCTCCAGCCAGCGCAGCTCCAGTGCCTCGGTCTCTTGCTGCAGCGCATGAAGCGCACGCGCCGCACGGGCGATCTCCGGTCCACTGGCGGTGCCGCTGTTGCGAGCCATGTGCGCCTCCAGGCCCTGCCGCTCCTCGGCAATTTCGGCCAGCCGCGCTTCGGCCTGCTGCTGCTCCTGGCGCAGCGGGCGGGTGCTCACCGCTTGCTGTTGGCGCTGCGTGGCGGCGGCTCGTCGCTGGTCTCGCCGATTGACCGGGGCCGCGATGGCGCCCAATGAAGTGGCCGGCGGGACGGCGCTCGGGTCCGGCGGGACAAGTCGATCGCCGCCTGCGCCCTGCGCCTGAGCCAGCCAGCGCTGGTAGTCCTCCAGGTCGCCGTCGAAGGGCTGCAACCGGGCGCCCGACACGAGCCAGAACTCATCGCAAACCTC
>CAYYYC010000257.1:2185-2731 GCA_964475695.1 uncultured Rubrivivax sp. | reverse complement strand
GCTGCGGCACGGGTGTAGCCGGGCTCCTTCTCGATGAGGGTGCGCGCGGCCAGGATCGAGGCCTTGTACACCTCTTCCATGGGCACGCCGTCATAGAGGTTGCGCCGCGTCTCGGCCAGGATGGGCTCGGCTCGGACATCCTCGCCCAGGCCGGCGCAGGCCGACTCGACCAGCGCCTGCAGCTTGGCCTGGTCGAGAGGCAACCGCCGGCCGCCTTCGGTCACGGTCAGGCCTGACGAGGCCATGGGCGCGGCGGTTGCCTGACCCTGCCTTGCCCGCTCCTGAGCGCGTCGCTCCCGATAGAGGACATAAGCGCGGGCCACCTCGTGGTGCCCCCCGCGCATCAAGCCCAACTCGACATGGTCCTGGACATCCTCGATGTGGAAGGTGCCCCCGGATGGGCGCGAGCGCAACAGCGCCCTGACCACGGTCTCGGTGAGGCTGTCCACGGTCTCGCGAACGCTGGCCGAAGCCGCCCCCTGCGTGCCATGAACCGCCAGGAATGCCTTCATGAGGGCCACGGCGATCTTGCTGGGCTCGAAGGAC
>CAYYYC010000257.1:1436-2175 GCA_964475695.1 uncultured Rubrivivax sp. | reverse complement strand
ATCTGGTACCCCTGGTAGGCGCTCACCGACCCGGGCTCAGTCGCGCCGATCGCAAGGGCGGGGCGCTGAAGAGGGGGCGACGGCTGGCCGAGGGCAATGGATTCCATGGAGTTCTCTGGATTGGATTGAAGGGGCGCTTGAGATGCAAACGCAGCCTGGTGGCTGCGACTGGACTGCGGGGGTTCTGTCAATGCCCCACTATATCTAGTGGATCCGGCTTGCTCAAGACACTATGGGTAGTGTATTTCCGAATACACGGGTCTGTCGGCCCGGGGTCGCTTCTAGCGGCGGGCCCGGGGGCCGATGGCGAGATGCTGCTCGCTGCAGTAGTGCAGTTTCCCGTCCTGAGCGGGCAGCGCCTCGGCCTCGGGCAGCAGCAAGCCGCAGTGGGCGCACTCCACCATGTACTGGGGGTCGCGGGTGCGGCCCGGCGGGTCGGCAGCCCCGGGCTGCGCGGGGTCTGACCTGGGCGGCCGCGCACCCCCGGTGCGGCCGCGCCCGATCCACCAGAACACGGCCACCAGCACCGCCGCAAGCACCAGCCACTTCATCATGGCAGCGCACCGCGGCTGAGCAGGACCTCCGCCACAAACCTGGAGCCGATGTAGGCCAACACCAGAAGAGCTGCCCCGATGTAGAGCCAGCGAGTGGCCCGACGACCGCGCCAACCCCGGGCGTAGCGGCCGGCGATCAGGGCGGCGAATGTGGCCCCCCCCCGCAGGGAGAAGCCCGTCTTGTG
>CAYYYC010000257.1:0-1426 GCA_964475695.1 uncultured Rubrivivax sp. | reverse complement strand
CCAACGCCACGCCGCCTGGCCCAGCAGGCTGGCCAACAACCCGATCAATAGCGCCAGGCTCAGGACGATGAACCCCGCCTCGACAAAGCGGAACGTCAGTCGCTCCAAGCGCAGCAGCGGCATCCCGAACAGCGTGGGGGCGGGCCTGGGCGTCGGGCCCTCCTGCGCCTGGGCCGACGCATCGGCGGGGCGGCGGCGCATCGAGCGCTCAGCCGAATCAAGCATCACCCCGTGGATCACCGCTGCGCCGAACAGGCCGTAGGAGGCAATGCCCAACAGCAGGTGAAGGGGCATCAGCGGCGAAGTGATCTTCAGCGCGATTTCACCGGGAAAGAAGATCAGCAGGCCCGACACCACGACACCCATGGCGGCCAGCGCGCGGCGCACTCCCGGCAGAGGCACGAAGCGGCTCTCCACCGCATGCACCGCCAGAACCAGCCAAACGGCGCCGCTCAACGCGGGAGCAAACCCAAAGCGCGCCCCCAGCGAAGTGCCCCAGCCCGAAACATCCGCCGCGAGCGCCGCACCGTGCAGAACCCAGCCGGCCAGCAGCGCAAAGACCGGCAACCGCGCAGCCTGATGCCCGCGCAGCGTGGCCAAGCCATAGGCGGCGCAGGCCAGGGCGGCAAGCACGGCTTCAAGGCCAACCGATACACTCATCCTCAAAGTGTACTGATCCGCAATGCCGTCCACGCTGACCGACCGCCTGTCCAAGCTCGTCAAGACGATGCGGGGGCAGGCGCGCATCACCGAATCCAATGTGCAGGAGATGCTGCGCGAAGTGCGCATGGCTCTGCTGGAGGCCGATGTGGCTCTGCCGGTGGTGCGGGACTTCATCGCCCGCGTCAAGGAAAAGGCCCTGGGCCAGGAGGTGGTGGGCTCACTCAACCCGGGCCAGGCCCTGGTTGGCATCGTGCACCAGGAGCTCGCCGCCACCATGGGCCAGGGCGTGGCCGACATCAACCTGGCCACGCAGCCGCCGGCGGTCATCCTGATGGCCGGGCTGCAGGGCGCGGGAAAGACAACCACCACGGCCAAGCTGGCCAAGCACCTGATCGAGCGGCGCAAAAAGAAAGTGCTGACGGTCTCGGCCGATGTCTACCGCCCCGCAGCCATCGAGCAGCTGCGCACTGTCACCCGCCAGGCGGGAGCCGAGTGGTTTGCCTCCTCATCCGACCAGTCGCCGCGCGACATTGCCCTGGCTGCGCTGGACCACGCGCGCAGGCACTACTTCGACGTGCTCTTGGTGGACACGGCCGGGCGCCTGGCGATCGACCAGGCGCTGATGGCCGAAATCCGCGAGCTGCACGATGTGCTGCACCCCATTGAAACCCTGTTCGTCGTGGACGCGATGCAGGGCCAGGACGCGATCAACACCGCGCGCGCATTCAACGAGGCCCTGCCCCTGAGCGGCATCGTGCTGACC
>CAYYYC010000256.1:0-2760 GCA_964475695.1 uncultured Rubrivivax sp. | reverse complement strand
GCCAAGGAGCCGATCTCCATGGAGACTCCCATCGGAGACGACGACGACTCCCACTTCGGCGACTTCATCGAGGACACCAACAATGTCGCACCGATGGATGCCGCCATGCAGGCTGGCCTGCGCGACGTGGTCAAGGACATTCTGGACAGTCTGACGCCGCGTGAGGCCAAGGTGCTGAGAATGCGCTTCGGCATCGAAATGCAGAGCGATCACACGCTGGAAGAAGTGGGCAAGCAGTTTGATGTCACGCGTGAGCGCATTCGCCAGATCGAAGCCAAGGCCATCCGCAAGCTCAAGCACCCCAGCCGCTCCGACAAGCTCAGGACCTACCTGGACAACCTGTGATCATGCGCCCCCCGGCTCGACCGACCACATGCCCAGGGGCCCGTCAGGTTCCAGCGGGCGCCCGGCGGCTGCCCTGGGGCCATGGTTGACATGCGGCGTCGATGAGATTCCAGGACGAGCCCCCCTTCCACCACGGCAGCGCCGGAAAAACCGCGGTTCTGCTGGTCAACCTCGGAACCCCTCAGGCGCCGACGGCATCGGCCCTGCGTCGCTACCTCGCCGAGTTCCTCAGCGACCCCCGGGTCGTCGAGATTCCCCGCCTCGTCTGGAAGCCGCTGCTGCACGGCATCATCCTTCGTGTGCGCCCCGCAAGGTCAGCAGCCAAGTACGCCAGCATCTGGACTCCTCAAGGCTCGCCTTTGGCGCACTGGACCCGCAGGCAGGCCGAACTGCTCGGCCAAGCGATGCAGGAGCGCGGCCTGGATGTCGCTGTGGGACACGCCATGCGCTACGGACAACCGTCCGTGGCCTCGGTTCTCGACGACTTCAAGGCTGCCGGTGTCAAGCGCATCCTCGTGCTGCCGCTTTATCCGCAGTACGCCGCAGCCACGACCGCCAGTGCCCTGGATGCCGTGATGTCATGGTCTGCAAGGCAGAGGCTGCTGCCGGAATGGCGTTTCGTCAATCGCTATCACGATGACCCTGGCTACATCAGCGGGTTGGCCGCGAGGGTGTTGGATTACTGGGCGAAACACGGACGCGGCGAGCGCTTGGTGCTGAGCTTTCATGGGGTTCCGGAGCGCTCGCTGCTCATGGGGGATCCCTACCACTGCGAGTGCCACAAGACTGCACGGCTGCTTCGGGAGGCCCTTGGCCTCGAGGAATCCGAGGTGCTGGTGACTTTCCAGAGCCGTTTTGGCAAGGCCAAGTGGCTCGAGCCCTACACCGAGCCAACGCTGATCGAGCTGGCCCGCCGGAAGGTGGGCCGAGTGGATGTGATGTGCCCGGGATTCACCTCGGATTGCCTTGAAACTCTTGAGGAGATCGCCCAGGAGGCGCGGGCGGCGTTTCTCGACGCCGGAGGCAGCGAGTTCCACTACATCCCTTGCCTCAACGACGAGCCGGCCTGGATCGAAGCCCTCTGCGGCATTGCCCTGCAGCATCTCCAGGGCTGGCCGATCGCGCCGCCGTCCGATGCCCAAGCGCACCAGCAGAGCCTCGCATGTCAACGCCAGCGTGCCCTGGCCCTTGGAGCCAAGGACTGATGCGGCGTGACCGGCCTGGGCATGACCGGGTGTGGGTTCGCCCTTGAAATCGAGCCCTAAAGCACCAACTTCTCCCGCGTAGTGTCAGCTCCTCGAGACCAGACCCCATGACTTCCACTCAAAACCCCTCAACGGGCGGCGACAACTCCGACTCCGCCACCAACGCCGGCGACCCCGATCCGACGCCCACGCCCGCAGAGTCCGGGCCGCCCCCTTCAATGGAGCAACAGCTCGCCGAGCTCCAGGCCCGCCATGCCGAAGTCTCCGACGCCTATCTTCGAGCCAAGGCGGAAGCCGAGAACACGCGACGGCGGTCGGAGGAGGAAATCAGCAAAGCGCGCAAGTTTGCAGTCGAGGCCTTCGCCGAGAGCCTGCTGCCTGTGCGAGACAGCCTTGAAGCTGCTGCGTCCCAGCCCCAGGCAACGGCTGCGCAGGTGCTCGAGGGGGTTCAGGCGACCCTGCGCCAACTCGCCTCGGCTCTTGAGCGCAACAAGGTTCTGGAGATCAATCCTCAGGCTGGAACCCGCTTCGATCCCCATCACCACCAGGCCATCAGCGTGGTTCCGGCCGAGCAGGAGGCCAACACGGTTGTGTCTGTCCTCCAAAAAGGCTATCTCATTGCCGAGAGAGTGCTCCGGCCCGCACTGGTGACCGTGGCTGCCCCCAAGTGAACCGTGGCCCACGGGGTTGCGGCCCCAGCCCACGGCACTTGAAAGACGCCTCAGCGGCCCCACCTGCCAAACCAATCGACCATTCAGGGCCGCTCGCTGCGGCCGTATCAAGACAGGAGCGAACATGGGCAAGATGATCGGTATTGACCTGGGCACGACCAACTCTTGCGTGGCCGTGATGGAGGGCAACACCACCCGGGTGATCGAGAACAGTGAAGGTGCGCGCACCACGCCTTCGATCATCGCCTACCAGGACGATGGTGAGATTCTCGTGGGTGCCTCAGCCAAACGCCAAGCGGTCACGAACCCGAAGAACACCCTCTACGCCGTGAAACGGCTGATCGGTCGAAAGTTCTCCGAAAAGGAAGTTCAGAAGGACATCGATCTGATGCCTTACACGATCTCGGCGGCCGACAATGGCGACGCCTGGGTGGAGGTCAGGGGCAAGAGGCTCGCGCCGCCGCAGATCAGCGCCGAGGTGCTGCGAAAGATGAAGAAGACCGCCGAAGACTATCTCGGCGAGGAAGTCACCGAGGCGG
>CAYYYC010000255.1:0-2771 GCA_964475695.1 uncultured Rubrivivax sp. | reverse complement strand
TTCCCGGTGAGGCCGAAGAGGACTTCGGCAAGATGGTCAAGCTCGTCGAGGATGTCGGATTTGACGCCTCCTTCAGCTTCATCTTCAGCCCACGGCCGGGCACGCCGGCGGCAAACCTGCCCGACGACACCCCGCAGGAGGTCAAGCTGCGGCGGCTGCAGCATCTGCAGGCCACCATCGAGGCCAACGTGCGCCGGATCAGCCTGAGCCGGGTGGGCACGGTGCAGCGCATTCTGGTCGAGGGGCCCTCGCGAAACAGCGCCAGCGGAAAGGCCGGCAGCACGGCCACCGAACTGATGGGGCGGACCGAGTGCAACCGCATCGTCAACTTCGACGGCGGCCCCCAGGGACGGCGGCTCCATGGCCAGATGGTCGAGGTGCGCATCACCGAGGCGCTGCCCCATTCGCTTCGGGGCGATGTGGCCGAGAGCCCGTCACTCAACTCCGGGGCATCGCGAACACCCTGACCCACAAGGCCGTGGCCACGGCCGCGACAAGGGCCAGGTAACCCGCCATCGTGCCTTCGGCGCCCATGAGATGCCAGGCGCCCAGGTGGGCCACCAGCGCTCCCCCGCCCGCCCAGAACGCCAAATCCTTCCAGCTGCGGTGTGCGCTGGCCTGTCGCCACAGCAGCTTGACTCCGACGACCGACAGCAAAGCCACCCAAACCGGCGCTGCCAGCGCATTGAGAATGTGCCAGGCGGCGTCCATGGGCGACATGGGTGAAATTTTATAATCGCCGGCTCATGTCCGTTCTCGCCCTCGGGCTCAACCACCAGACTGCGCCGCTGGACCTGCGCGGGCGCCTGGCCTTTGCGCCAAGCCAGCTGGCCGCGGCCCTGCAGGATTTCCAGCGCGGGCTGAGCCGGGCGTCCACCGAAGCGGCCATCCTGTCGACCTGCAATCGCACCGAGCTGTATCTGGCCACGCCGGGCACGGCGGCGCGCGAGCTGGCGCAGCCGGCATTGGAATGGCTGGCTGCGCAGGGCGGCATTGCCGGCAGCAGCCTGCAGCCCCACACCTACATCCGTCAGGAGCGGGACGCCGCGCGGCACGCTTTCCGAGTGGCCTCGGGGCTTGACTCCATGGTGCTGGGCGAGCCGCAAATCCTGGGCCAGATGAAGGAGGCGGTGCGCGAGGCCGATGCCGCCGGCACCCTGGGAACCACCCTGCACCAGCTCTTTCAGCGCTCCTTTGCGGTGGCCAAGGAAGTTCGCAGCTCCACCGAGGTGGGCGCGCACTCGGTGAGCATGGCGGCGGCATCGGTTCGGTTGGCCGGGCAGCTGTTTGAAGACCTGCGGGATGTGCGGGTCCTTCTGGTGGGCGCAGGCGAGATGATCGAGCTGGTGGCCACGCATTTCAGCGCCCGTCAGCCCAAGGCCATGGCCGTGGCCAACCGCACCCTGGAGCGCGGCCAGCGACTGGCCGCGCGCATCGGAGCCCGGGCCTTGCGCCTGAGCGAGCTGTCCACACAACTGCACGAGTTCGACGTCGTCGTGTCCTGCACGGCCAGCAGCCTGCCGCTCATTGGGCTGGGAGCTGTGGAGCGGGCGCTCAAGGCACGTCGCCACAAGCCCATCTTCATGGTCGACCTGGCCGTGCCGCGGGACATCGAGCCCGAGGTGGCGCAGCTCGATGACGTCTACCTCTACACGGTCGACGACCTCTCGGGCATTGTGCAGATCGCCAGCCACAAGCGCCAGGCTGCCGTCCAGCAGGCCGAGGCGATCATCGACGCGGGTGTGCAGAGCTTTGCGCACTGGCTGGACCAACGGGCCAGCGTCCCTCTGATCCAGGCGCTGAATCGGCGGGTCGAGGAGTGGCGCGAGGCCGAGTTGGCGCGGGCGCGCCGACGGCTGGCCCGCGGCGAAGACCCGCAGGCCGTGATGGAGGCTCTCAGCCAGGCCCTGGCGCACAAGATGCTGCACGGGGCCTACGCCGAGCTTCATGCCAGCGGCGCAGAGGGTCGCCAGGCCCTGGAGCAGGCGATCTCCAGGCTGTTTCTGCGCAGCGGCCCGCCAGCCGAATGAAAGCCGCACTGCGGGACCAATTCGAGCGCCTGGCGCTGCGTGGCGCGGAGCTCGACGCGGTGCTGGCTGACCCGTCGGTTTCCGCGGACATGAAGCGCTACCGCGCCCTGCTCAAGGAGCAGGCTCAGGTGGCTGCCGTGCTCGCGCATTGGGCACGCTACCGCCAGCGCGAGTCGGATCTGCTCACCGCTCAGGAGCTCTTGGCCGCGGAGTCGGGTTCATCCAGCGACATGGGCGAGATGGCACGCGAGGAAGTGGCCCAGGCGCAGGCTGAGCTGGCGACTCTGGAGGTGCAGTTGCAGGCTGCCCTGCTGCCCAGGGACCCGGATGACGAGCGGCCCTGCTTTGTCGAGATCCGCGCGGGAACGGGGGGCGATGAGTCGGCACTGTTTGCGGCCGACCTGCTCCGCATGTACCTGCGCGACTGCGAGCGGCTGGGTTTTCGCTGCGAAGTTCTCAGCGCCAGCGACAGCGACCTGGGCGGCTACAAGGAAGTGGTGTTCCGTGTGGATGGCGCGGGAGCCTACGGCCGGCTGAAGTTCGAAAGCGGTGGCCACAGAGTGCAGCGGGTGCCGGCCACCGAAAGCCAGGGGCGGATCCACACCAGCGCCTGCACCGTGGCCGTGCTGGCCCAACCCGATGAGACCGAGGAGGTCCATCTCAATCCCGCCGACCTGCGCATCGACACCTTTCGCGCCAGCGGCGCCGGCGGCCAGCACATCAACAAGACCGATTCGGCCG
>CAYYYC010000254.1:0-2791 GCA_964475695.1 uncultured Rubrivivax sp. | reverse complement strand
GGCCGTCAGCAGCTTGGCCGAAGCCAAGGCGCCCTGAGCGCCGGCCTGCGGACTGCGGCCCACAGTCGCCCTGGCCACAGTCAGCTTGAAACGCTCCGCAACGGCCTTGAGGCTGTCGGACTGTTCGTAGACCATGTTGGTGAACTGCTCGGCCGCCTCGGTAAAGCGACGCTGCCCGAGATCCTGCCTCAGCTTGGCCTCGATCTGCGCCCTGACGGCTTCAAAAGCCTGCTGTTTGCCCCCCCGCACAGCCTTGAGCTGGATCACGTGAAAGCCGAACTCGGTCTCGACGGGGCCAACGATCTGACCCAACTCCATCCCGAAGACGGCCTCCTCGAAGCCCTTGACCATGGCGCCACGGCCAAAGAAATCAAGGTCGCCGCCCATCGCCGCAGAGCCCGGGTCCTCCGACTGCGCCTTGGCCACTTCGGCAAACCGGGCAGGCGACTTGGCCACCTCATCCAGCAATGCCTGAGTGCGCGCCCTGGCTCGTTCCTTGTCCTGCGCAGATGCCCCCTTGTCGACCTTGATCAGGATGTGGCTCGCCCGACGCTCCTCGGGCTGGGTGTAGAGCGCCAAGTTGTCCTGGTAGGACTTTCTCAGTTCATCCTCCGTGATCGCAAGCGACTGGCCAAAGCGCGCCGCGTCCAGCACCACATACTCGATGTCGGCCTGCTCGGGGGTCTGGAACAGAGCCTGATTCCTGTCGTAGAAGGCTTGGATCTGCTCCTCGGTGGGCACCATCCTGGCCAGATGATCCGACGCCTGGAACCGCCGAATCCGAACCGAACGCTCCTGGAAGATCACACGCAGCGCAGCCTGCGACAGCGACGGAGACGCTGTCGTGGTCTCGCCCACACGGCCCAGCACCTGGCCCAGCAGCAGCTCCTGCCGCAAAGCAGCCTCGTAGGACTCGGGCGTGTAGCCCTGGGCCGAGAGCAAGGCCCGGTAGGCGTCGAGGTCGACACTGCCATCGGCCTTGCGCAGCGCGGAGAGTTGCGGGTTGGCCAGGATCTCGCTTTGCAGCTGAGCATCACTGATGGCCAGATGCTGCTGGCGAGCCACGGCCAGCAGCACTCGCTGCCTGATCAGCTGCTCCAGCGACTCATATCTCGCCGCAGGCCCGTCCAGGAGGGCAGCATCGATGCTGGGCATCTGCCGGCGGAGGTTCTCCACCTGCTGCCGGTGGCCGGAGTCCCACTCCACCTGGCTGACTTTCTGGCCGTCCACAGAGGCCACCTTCTGATTTTCGGGGCTGTTGAACCCTGAATACCCCTCAATGCCGAAGAAGATGAACGAGGGGATGATCAGGAGCACGAGCAACCCCAACATCAGGCGCGTGTTGTTGCGGACAAAGTCAAACATGAGCGGAGGCTTTCCAACAAGCGGGCGACGACCCGAGCAAGGAGGCGATTATCGCGTCCTCACCCTGGCCGGCCCGCCACGAGGGGATAGCGGCGCAGCAGCGGCGTGACGATCGGCACCGTCATCATGGTGCTGGCCACAGCCATGAGCAACAGCGCAGTGAATGTCTCGCTGGTGATGATCTGCTTGTCCAGCAGGATGTTGGCGAAGATGATCTCGATCAGCGCCTTGGTCTGCAGAAGCCACCCCACGATGCGTGCCTCGCCAGGCGCCCAGCCCAAAAGCCGCCCGGCCGCCCAGACACCGGCGAGCTTGCCGCCCACTGAAGCCACCAGCAGAAGTGCGGCACAAATCAGGACCGCCGAGCCACCCAGGGCCCAGTTGGTTCGCAGGCCGGTCGACAGGAAGAACACCGGCATGAGAACCAGCAGGACATGATGGCGCAGGCTGTCGAGCGCCTCCTGCCCAAACCAGTCCGCGTCCAGCACCGCTCCGGCCAGGAACGCACCGACCATGAAGTGCAGCCCCGACCAGTCCGCCCCGAAGGACACCAGGGCCAGCCAGATCAGGGAAAGGAACCATCGGTCTGAAAGGCTGCACCGGCTCATGAGGCGGCGCATCAGGGTGGCCGCCACAATGAACACCAACAGGAAGACTGCCTGGCGACCCACGCGGGCCCAGTCCATCAGGATGAGGGCCAACACGGCCCAGATCGCGATGTCATCCAGGCTGGCATAGCGCAGGATGCGTTGCCCCAGCGGCTGCCGCAGGATCCCCATCTTGCCCATGAGCAGCACGAGGATCGGAAGCGCCGTGACCGCGCACGCCATGCCGATTGCGACGATGAATTGCCACTCCTGGGCACGCGGCCCCATCCAACCGCCCTGGGAAAGCAGCAGCATGGCAGCCAGGCATCCAGACGCCAGAGGCACTCCCAAGGCCAGAGCGGCCGCCACTGTGGTGGGCCGCCTTTGATCCCAGGCCTTGCGCAAGTCCAGCTCAAGCCCGGCCAGGAAGACGAAGAGCATCACGCCCCACCAGGCCAGGCCATTGAGCGTCTGGATGACGCTTGGGGTGAAGACGAAAGCGTAGCCTTCGGGCCACCACCGGCCCAGCAGACCCGGCCCAAGCAAAACCCCAGTGACGATCTGAACCACCACCAGCGGCGCCCAGTAGTCGGTTCGCGCCAGACGCCAGATCAGAAAGGGCACCGTGAAGATCACCGCCATGGCGATCAGGAACAGCTCAACGGTGGTCAGGGAAGGGGGCATGGAATCAGCCGTGGAGAGGAATCAAGGGGGTCGGCGGCACGAAAAAGGCTCCGTTGGAACGGAGCCTCGGTTCATGCTCCGGCAGGCCGACCGGCCGCCGGTGGTGGGTGCTGAGGGGTTCGAACCCCCGACCTACGCCTTGTAAGGGCGCCGCT
>CAYYYC010000253.1:0-2794 GCA_964475695.1 uncultured Rubrivivax sp. | reverse complement strand
CCGCTGCGCCGACACGCCGGATGTTTTCATCCAGAGTGACCACCTGCTGGCGCGATGTCGGGTCGGTGAAGCCGTCCAGGCCCAGCTCCCAACCGGTGGTGGGCGTGTTGTGGTCGGCGGTGGCGACGATCGAGCTCACGCGCCAGAGCTCTCGGCCGGCCAGACGCAGCCCCTCGAAAGCCTGCGGGCTGGTCACCTCATGCACCAGGTGGCGATCGATGTAGAGGATGGCCGTGCCGTCTTCCTCGGTGTGGACGACATGGTCGTCCCAGAGCTTGTCGTAGAGGGTTCGGCCGGTCATGATGGATTGGTGCTGAGGCTCCGGTTTCGGTGGCGCCTGGGTCGAAGGACGCTGCTCACCGCGTATTCTGTCCTGAACGGCAGTCACCCGGCGTCTCAGGCCGAGCCGGATGACTTGCGGCGATCCGGGTCAAGCATGAGACCCACCAGGGGATGGTGGCGGGAGCGCCGGGTCACGATCGCGTGGATGTCCTCGGTGAGCTCGGTCTGGCCAAGGACGCGCAGGCCTCTGACCACGCGAAGGTCTTCCATGCCGAGCGTGCTGATCGGAAAGACGCCCATGCCTCGCGCGGCGAACACCGACAGCAGGGCACTGTCCTCGAATTCCCCCACGATGCGCGGCACGACCGACAACTCCGCGAACCAAGCATCCAGCGCGCTGCGCAGCGGACTGTGCCCCGTGGGCAGCAGCACCGGCAGATGGCCCAGGCAGACGGGAAACTGGGCTGCGGCTGCGCGGGTGACCATGGCCGTCGGGCCGCACCATGCCACGGGCGAGGACACCAGCAACCGGCTGTGAAGCTTGAGATTCGGATTGGCGGGAGCAGGCTCGCCGGCCAGCACGATATCGAGCTGGTGCATGGCCAGCTCCGCGATCAGCTCGTTGAACTGCCCATCGTGACAGACCAAGCGGGAACCGCCGCCGGGCAGCACGGGCTCGAGCAGGGCATGGGCAGCCAGCTTGGAAAGCCCATCCGACATCCCCACCCGCAAGGTCACTGTGGACGAAGTCGCCGCCTCACGAACATCGCCCGCCAAGGACTGGCCGATCTGGAAGATTTCCTCAGCGCGCTCGAAGGCAACCCTGCCCGCCTCCGTCAGCGCCACGCCGCGGCCCTGCGGCTTGAGCAGCGCATGGCCCAGGGATCGCTCCAACTCCCGCACCTGGGCACTGACCGTCTGCACCGCCATGCCCAGACGCCCGGCTGCCTTGGCGATTCCGCCTTCCTTGGCCACCACCCAGAAGTAGTGGAGGTGCCGGGGCTGCGCGGTCAGCCAAGGGCGGCAATCACCTCCGTGGGCGCCTGCACCAGTTCGATCAGGACACCCTGCCCCGAAAGCGGGAACTCCTCGTTGCCCTTGGGGTGGATGAAGGTGATGTCATGGCCCGCCGCTCCCTTGCGGATGCCACCCGGCGCAAAGCGCAGGCCCTTGGCCGTCAGCCATTCGACGGCGCGCGGCAGATCGTCAACCCAAAGGCCGATGTGGTTGAGCGGCGTGGCATGGACCGCCGGCTTGCGCTCGGGGTCCAGCGGCTGCATCAGGTCGACTTCAACCTGCAGCGGGCCGTTGCCCAAGGCGCAGATGTCCTCATCGACATTCTCACGCGCCGAGACGAAGCTTGACCTGACCTGCAGCCCGAGGAGGTCAATCCAGAGGCCGCGCAAGGCGTCCTTGCTCGGGCCGCCGATGGCCACTTGCTGAATGCCCAGAACCCGGAAGGGCCTGTCGATGCCGATGTCCATGGTCAGGATCCTCACTCAAACTCAAGAATGACCTGGTCGACCGTCAGACTCTCTCCGACCGTGGCCCGGATCGCCTTGACCACGCCATCCTGCGTGGCCGTCAGGATGTTCTCCATCTTCATGGCTTCGATCACGGCCAGCCGCTGCCCGGCCATGACCTTCTGGCCCGGTTGGGCCGAGAGCTGAACCAGCAGCCCCGGCATGGGTGACAGGAGCAGCCTGGAGAGGTCGGGGGGCGGCTTGTAGGGCATCAGCCGCAGGAGCTCGGCTGCCCGCGGCGAGAGGACCAGGGCGGTCAGCGCCGTGCCGTTGTGAGAAATCCTCAGCGCCAGCGGCTGCCGGGCCGCCCCGCGCTCGACCTGCGCGCTGAACGCCTGTCCGTTGACGGTGCCGACCATGAGGATGTCACCGAGCTTGGTGCGGCTCTGGATGGCGAAGGTGCGGCCATCAACCTTGACCTCGGCCTTGCCGGCCACGGGATCGAACTCACCGACCTCCACACGGTGGAACTCGCTGTCGCCTTCCTGCCCCAGGGCCACCACGACGAAATCACCGATGTGACTGACCTCGTGGCCCTGCAGTTGCCCGCTGATGCCGGCGGCGCGATGGCGCGCCTTGCAGCGGACGAATCCTGCCAGTGCGATCAGGAAGTCTGGCGCGTCATGGGGCACATCCTCCGCGCGAAAGCCACGGCCGTAGTGCTCGGCAATGAAGCCGGTGTTGAAGTCCCCGCTGACGAATCGCGGGTGCGCCAGCAGCGCTGCCTGGAAGGCGATGTTGCTGCTGATGCCCCGGATGACGACTCCGTTGAGGGCCTCGCGCATGCGGGCGATCGCTTCGTTTCGATCCCGGCCATGGACGATGAGCTTGGCGATCATCGAGTCATAGTGCATGGGGATCTCGCCCCCCTCGAAGACTCCAGTGTCCACCCGCACGCCGCCATAGTTCCCGTTCTCGTAGGCTGGACCTTGCAGCGTGCAGCGTGACTGCTCCAGGCTTTGGGGTGGCGCAATGTAGCGCACCAGGCG
>CAYYYC010000252.1:235-2839 GCA_964475695.1 uncultured Rubrivivax sp. | reverse complement strand
CACCAGCACCGGCATCTGCCCGCTGCTGAACAACGACATCACGGCAGCCTTCTCGGCGGCAGGCATGCGGCCGTGCAGAAGGCCGACCGCGTGACCGGCCAGCTCCTGGCTCAGGAGCTGATGGGTGGCGGTCGCGTTTTGCAGGTCCAGCGCCTCGGATTCCTCGATCAGCGGGCACACCCAGTAGACCTGCCGGCCTTGGGCCACCTCCTGGGCGATGTGCCCGATCACCGAAGCCCGACGGCTGTCGGTGAAGACCTTGGTCACGATCGGCGTGCGCCCCGGCGGCAGCTCGTCGATCGTGCTGACCGACAGGTCGGCGTAGTAGGTCATCGCCAGCGTGCGCGGGATCGGCGTGGCCGTCATCATCAGAAGGTGGGGCTCCAGCCCGGGCGTTGAGCCCTGGGTGCCCGCCGGTTCAAGCTTGTGCCGCAGCGCCAGGCGCTGTGCCACCCCAAAGCGATGCTGCTCATCGATCAGCGCGAGCCCCAGGCGGGCGAATTGCACCCCGTCCTGGATCACCGCATGGGTGCCCACCACCAGCGCGGCCTGGCCAGTCGCCGTCATTTCCAGCATCGCCTTTCTCGCCTTGCCCTTGACGCCGCCGCTGAGCCACGCCACGGTCAGGCCGCGCGCCCCCAACAACGGAGAAAGCCAGCCCACCAGTTTCCGAAAGTGCTGCTCGGCCAGTATCTCGGTGGGCGCCATCAGGGCGCATTGCCAACCCGAGTCGATGGCCACGGCGGCGGCCAGAGCCGCCACCACTGTCTTGCCCGAGCCCACATCCCCCTGAAGCAGCCGGTGCATCGGCTCGCCGCCGGAGAGATCCTGGGCGATCTCCTGGGCCACGCGCCGCTGGGCGGCCGTGAGCTCAAACGGCAGCGCGGCCAGCAACTGCTCGGGCAGCCCGCCGCGGGAAGCCGCCATGGGCGGCGCCTTGCGGTGCGCCCGCTCGCGACGGGCCATCAGCTGACTGAGCTGTTGAGCCAGCAGCTCCTCCCACTTCAGGCGCTGCCAGGCGCTGCTGCTGCGGTCCTGCAGCGCCTGCAGGCTGGCGTTCGGGCTGGGGTGGTGAAGCTCATGCAAGGCCTGTCGCAGGCTGGGCAGGCCCGATGGCACCCGATGGGGCTCAACGACTTCCTGCAGCGGCGCGCGCTCCAGCGCAGCAGCCACCGCCTTTCGCAGATAGGCCTGCGGCAGCGCTGCGGTGCTGGGGTAGACCGGGGTCAGGGCAGTGGCCAGTGGCGTGTCGGGGCTGGCCGCCTTGAACGCCGGGTGGACCATCTCATGGCCGAAGAAGCCCCCACGCACCTCAGCCCGCACCCGCACCCTCGAGCCCACGGCCAGCGCCTTCTGGTGCGAAGGGTAGAAGTGCAGGAAGCGCAGGATCAGCTCATCGGCGCTGCCGTCGCTCAGGCGTGCGATGAGCTGCCGCCTTGGGCGCAGCTCGATCCGGGCGTCCACCACCACGCCCTCGCATTGCGCGGTCTGGCCTTGCACCAGGTCTCCGATCGGCGTGATCCGGGTCTCGTCTTCGTACCGCATCGGCAGGTGCAGTGCCAGGTCGATGTCACGCCGCAGCCCCATTTTCTCCAGGGCCTTCTGCGGGACGGACTTGGGCTTGGCGGCGCTGCCGGATTCGGGCATGGGCTGATTCTCCATGGTCACCTGCCCGTGCGCCGAAGGGACTGCCTTCAGAGACAATCGGCCCCTTCCCACAGGCCGGTCAAGCCTGCTGCCATGACGAACAGAGCACGCCCAAGCCCTCCCCTCGCCGATCGGCACGAGCCGATGCGCGAATTCACGCTGGCCGACTTCGACTTCGATCTGCCGCCCGAGTTGATCGCCCAGCACCCGGCGCCGCAGCGCAGCGGCTCAAGACTGCTCGACGGCCGCGCGGCCCGCGCGCAGGATCGGGTGTTTCGCGAGTTGCCCGACCTGCTGGAGCCGGCGGACCTGCTGGTCTTCAACGACACGAAGGTGATCAAGGCCCGTCTGCACGGCCGCAAGGACAGTGGCGGCGTGGTGGAGGCGCTGGTCGAGCGTGTGCTGTCGACTTCCGAGGTCTGGGCCCAGGTGCGGGCCAGCAAGGCGCCGCGGCCCGGGTCACGGCTTCATTTCGTGAGCCCCCCAGGGGGGTCTTTCGAGGCCGAGGTTCTGGGGCGGGCCGGCCCGGACGGCTCGCTGTTTCATCTGCGCTTCCCGGCCGATCCGATGGAACTCCTGCAGTCTCACGGCCATGTCCCGTTGCCGCCCTACATCACCCATGAGGATGGCGCCGATGACGAGCGTCGCTACCAAAGCGTCTTCGCCGCCCGCCCCGGCGCGGTGGCTGCGCCTACGGCTTCCCTGCACTTCGATGAAGGTGTGCTGCAGGCACTCGATGCCAAGGGCGTGCGCCGGGCCGGCATCACCCTGCATGTCGGCGCAGGCACCTTCCAGCCTGTGCGCGCCGAAAGGATCAGCGAACACAAGATGCACCACGAGTGGTTCGAGGTGGGTGCCGCCACAGTGCAGGCGATCCGCCAGACCCGCGAGCGGGGAGGCCGCATCTGGGCGGCGGGCACCACCACGCTGCGTGCTCTGGAATCCGCCGCCCGCACG
>CAYYYC010000252.1:0-225 GCA_964475695.1 uncultured Rubrivivax sp. | reverse complement strand
ATCTTCATCACGCCGGGCTTTGAATTCCGCGTGGCTGACGGACTCATCACCAACTTCCACCTGCCCAGGAGCACTCTGATGATGCTCGTGAGCGCCTTTGCCGGCCACGCGCATGTGATGTCGCTCTATCGGCACGCGATCGCCGCGCGTTACCGGTTCTTCAGCTATGGCGATGCGATGATCCTGGAACGACACCATGCTTGAGTTCGAAGTCCTGCGCACCCA
>CAYYYC010000251.1:0-2845 GCA_964475695.1 uncultured Rubrivivax sp. | reverse complement strand
TGATGACGTAGTTGCCTTCGTTGTGCAGGCACCCGGGCACCAGCCAACCTGGGGTTCGGGTGGCCCAGGCCTCACTGAGAAAGAGCACCTCGTCGGCCGTGACCGGTTGGTTCAGCGGTGCCCCGAGCGCACGCCAGTCGGGAAAGAGCTCGCTGATCGCCCGCGGGTCCATGACGGCGCCGGAGAGGATATGCGCCCCCGGCTCGGACCCCTTCTCAATGACCACCACGCTGAGCTCGCTCCCGGCTTGTACAGCCAGCTGCTTGAGTCGTATCGCGGTGGCCAGCCCCGCCGGGCCCGCCCCGACGATCACCACGTCGTACTCCATGGAATCTCGGGGGCCGAACTGCTCTAGGATGGCGTCAGGGGTCATGGGCTTCGGACTCTGGAGACGCGCTCGGCGCGAATTGAAGGAATTCTAGCGGCGCGCCTGCGCGTGCTAAGGTTTGCGGCAGCCGTCATCAGGAGCCGACCATGCCCTACACGATTGATCTCTCGGGCCGCGTGGCCCTTGTCACCGGGGCCTCCAGCGGCCTCGGGGCTCAGTTCGCGCGGGTCTTGGCCCGCAGCGGCGCGGCCGTGGTCCTTGCGGCACGCCGCACTGAAAAACTGCGCGACCTGCGCACAGAGATCGAGGCTGAAGGTGGTGACGCCCATGTGGTTTCTCTGGACGTGACCCAACCCGAAAGCATCCGCGCTGCGGTGGCGCACGCCGAGACCGAGGTGGGCACGATCGACATCCTGGTCAACAACTCGGGCGTGAGCACCACCCAAAAACTGGTGGAGGTGACACCCCAGGACTATGACTTCATCATGGACACCAACACCCGGGGCGCCTTTTTCGTGGCCCAGGAGGTCGGGCGGCGCATGATCGCGCGCAGCAAGGGCGCCGCGCCTGGAACCTTCGTCGGCGGGCGAATCGTCAATATCGCGTCGATGGCGGGCCTTCGGGTGCTGGGCCAGATTGGCGTGTACTGCATGAGCAAGGCGGCGGTGATTCACATGACGCGTGCCATGGCGCTGGAGTGGGGGCGATACGGCATCAATGTCAATGCGGTCTGCCCGGGCTACATCGACACCGAGATCAATCACCACCACTGGAAGACGGAGCAGGGGCAGCGCCTGGTGAACATGTTGCCGCGCAAGCGCGTGGGGCATCCCCAGGACCTGGACAGCACGCTGCTGATGCTTTGCGCTCCCCAGAGCCACTTCATCAATGGCGCGGTGATCTCGGCCGACGATGGCTTCGGCGCCTGACCCGATCTCGAGCACGCCATGCTTCGTTTCACGCTGCCCGAAGACAAGACGCTGGTCCACCAGATGACCATGCCCATCCGCTGGGGGGACATGGATGCGATGGGCCATGTGAACAATGCCTCCTACTTCCGCTACTTCGAGACTTCGCGCATCGCCTGGTTCGAGACTCTGGGCTGCACGCCGGGCCCTGACCGGGAGGGGCCGGTGATCGTGAATGCCTTCTGCAACTTTCTCATCCAGCTGGAATACCCCGGGGAGATCCTGGTGCGCCACTACGCCGCCAACCCGGGGCGATCGAGCTTCGAGACCTATGTGACGATGGAGCGCACGGACCTGCCTGGGCGCATCCACGCCGAGGGCGGCGCCAAGGTCGTGTGGTCCGACCCCAGGACTCAGAAGTCGGTCCCTCTGCCCGAAACCATCCGCAGGCTGATCCAGGGCGGCGGCTGAGCCACGCGATCGGAAACGGGGCAAACCGGAGCCCTGTCAGCCTGCGGGAAACTCTCCGTTGTATGGTTTGGATGTTTTTCGTTCGAGGACAGTTTCCATGAACAAGATCTATCCCTCGGCCGCCGAGGCACTCAGGGGCATCGTTGCCGACGGTCAACTGTTGGCCGTCGGGGGCTTCGGACTGTGCGGCATTCCCGAGGCGCTGATTGCGGCCCTGCGCGACAGCGGCGTCAAGGGCCTGACCGTGATTTCCAACAACGCCGGGGTCGATGGCTTCGGCCTGGGACTCCTGCTCGAGACCCGGCAGATCAAGCGGATGATCTCCTCCTATGTCGGGGAGAACAAGGAGTTCGAGCGGCAGTACCTCTCCGGCGAACTGGAGCTGGAGTTCACGCCTCAGGGAACCCTGGCGGAAAAGCTGCGTGCCGGGGGAGCCGGAATCCCGGCCTTTTTCACCAAGACGGGCGTGGGCACCATCGTGGCCGAGGGCAAGGAAACGAAGGACTTTGACGGGCAGACCTATGTGATGGAGCGAGCGCTTGTGCCTGATGTGTCGCTGGTCAAGGCCTACATGGCAGACACGAGCGGCAATCTCGTTTTTCGGCGCACCGCGCGCAACTTCAATCCGGCCGCGGCCATGGCCGGCCGCATCACCGTGTGCGAGGTGGAAAAGATCGTGGAGAAGGGCCAGATCGACCCCGACCACATTCATCTGCCCGGCATCTATGTCCACCGGTTGGTGCTCAACGCCCATCCCGAGAAGCGGATCGAAAAGCGCACCATCACCGAGAAAGCGGGAGTCTGACCATGTCCTGGACCCATGACCAGATGGCCGCCCGAGCGGCCCACGAGCTGCAGGATGGCTTCTATGTGAATCTCGGCATCGGCCTGCCCACGCTGGTGGCCAACCATGTTCCCTCCACCATGGAAGTGTGGTTGCAGAGCGAGAACGGCATGTTGGGCATCGGCCCCTTCCCGACGGACGAGAAAGTCGATGCCGACCTGATCAACGCCGGCAAGCAGACCATCACCGAACTGCCGACGACGAGCTATTTCTCGTCGTCCGACAGCTTCGCGATGATCCGCGGCGGGCATATCGACCTGTCGATCCTCGGCGCCATGCAGGTGGCCCAGAACG
>CAYYYC010000250.1:2355-2868 GCA_964475695.1 uncultured Rubrivivax sp. | reverse complement strand
ACAAGGACCGTGGCGGCAAGTATCAGGGCCAACGCGGCGTGACCCTGCCCAAGGCCTGAGCGGCCGTCGCGCAACAGCCGGCCCCAGGGGCTGGGGCGGAGGCGGGCCTGCGGCGACTCAGTCGCGCGGAATCCGCGGATAGGTGCCTGGCACCAGGATCGAGCGGTCCACGCGGCGAAGATCGGTGTGGCCGCAGAAGGCCATGGTCACATCGAGCTCCTTGTGGATGATCTGCAGGGCTTTGGCCACTCCGGCCTCGCCCATGGCCCCCAGGCCGTAAACCATCGCCCGTCCGATCATCGTCCCGCGTGCACCCAGGGCCCAGGCCTTGAGGACATCCTGCCCGCTGCGGATGCCGCCATCCATCCACACTTCCGTGCGGCTGCCCACGGCTTGAACGATGGCCGGCAGCGCCTCGATGCTGGCCGGGGCGCCGTCGAGCTGGCGGCCGCCATGGTTGCTCACCACGATGGCGTCCGCGCCGGCCCGCACGGCCAACTCCGCGTCCTCCAC
>CAYYYC010000250.1:2017-2345 GCA_964475695.1 uncultured Rubrivivax sp. | reverse complement strand
AGCTTGCCGCCCCAGCGCTCCTTGACCCAGGCCACATCGTCCCAGTTGAGTCGCGGGTCGAACTGCTCGTTGGTCCAGGCCGCCAGCGACTTCATGTCCGAGACACCCTTGACATGCCCGACCAGGTTCCTGAAGGTGCGCCTGTTTGTGCCCAGCATTCCCAGGCACCAGCGCGGCTTGGTGGCCAGGTTGACGAGGTTGCGCAGGGTGGGGCGGGGCGGCGCCGACAGACCATTCTTGAGGTCCTTGTGTCGCTGTCCGATCACCTGCAGGTCCAGGGTGAGGATCAGCGCCGAGCAGCGCGCCGCCTTGCAACGCTCGATCATGC
>CAYYYC010000250.1:0-1981 GCA_964475695.1 uncultured Rubrivivax sp. | reverse complement strand
TGTAGAGCTGGAACCAAAACGGACTGGAGGTGTTTTCCGCCACATCCTCGATCGAGCAGATGCTCATCGTGGACAAGGCAAAGGGAATGCCGAATTTTTCCGCCGCGCGCGCGGCGTGGATTTCGCCGTCGGCATGCTGCATTCCGGTCAGGCCCACCGGCGCGATGGCCACAGGCATGCGGGCAGGCACCCCCACCAGTTCCACCGCGGTGCTGCGGTTCTCCATGTTCACCGCCACGCGCTGTCGCAGCTTGATCCGCTGGAATTCGCTTTCGTTGGCGCGGTAGGTGCCCTCGGTCCAGGAACCGGAGTCTGCATAGTCGTAGAACATGCGCGGCATCCGTTTTTGGGCCAGGACGCGCAGGTCTTCGATGTCGGTGATCACGGGCATGGGGAACTCCAGTGGGTCAGGAGGCTTTGCGCGCAGGCGCAACCGACCCTGAAGATGGCGATCCTATCCCCAAGGGCTGGGGTCGGGCCGTGCCAGACCGGCCGCGCGCACGCCCAGCAGGCGGATGGAGCGGGTGAATTCGACTCGCCTGAGGCAATCGCCGCAGGCCTTGCGCAGAGCGGCCGCCTCCTGCACCGCCCCGGGCAGGGTGACCTCCCGGCTGATGCCGCGAAAATTGTCGAACTTGAGCTTGATGCCCACGGTGCGCGCTGTGTAGCCCTTGCGCTGCAGGTCCTGCGCCAGGCGCTGCACCAGGGCGTCCAGCGCAGCGCCCAGCGCGGCTCGGTCACGCCGCACATGGAGGTCGCGCTCGAAGGTGGTTTCGCGGCTCATCGACACCGGCTCTGAGTGGGTGACCACCGGGCGGTCGTCGATGCCCCGGGCGGCATCGTGCAGCCATTGGCCATAACTGCGCCCAAAGCGCTCGCGCAGGTGTGCGGGATCGGCCACCGCCAGTTGGCCGATGGTGTTCACGCCCATCCCGGCCAGGGCGGTCTGTGCCTTGGGTCCGATGCCGTTGATCCGCGCCACCGGCAGCGGCCAGATGCGGCTGGGGATGTCTTCCGCCGTCAGCACCGTCAGCCCATCGGGCTTGTCGAGCTCCGAGGCGATCTTTGAAAGCAGCTTGTTGGGCGTGATGCCCATGGAGCAGCTCAGGCCCGTGCGCTGACGCACCGAGTTGCGGATGGCCTGACCCACCGCGCGCACACCGCCGCAGGGGTCATGGCCCACCACATCCTGAGCGCCCGGCACCTCGCTGAGGTCGATGTAGATCTCGTCGATGCCCCGGTCCTCGATCAGCGGCGCCACCTCGGCCACCGCGGCCTTGAACAGGCGGGAGCAGCGCCGGTATTCATCGAAGTCCACCGGCAGCAGGATCGCCTGCGGCGCCCGGTCCGCGGCCTTGGCCAGTGCCATCCCCGAATGCAGGCCCAGATCTCGCGCTTCATAGGTGGCGGTGGTGGCCACCCCTCGGCCCGAGTAGCCCCTGAGCGTGGCGAAGGTCCAGCTTCCGTTGGAGTCCTGCACCGGCGCATGCCGCCGGCTGCCGCCGATGACCACGGGCTGTCCACGCAACTCGGGAAAGCGCAGCAGTTCGACGGATGCATAGAACGCATCCATGTCCAGATGGGCGATCCAGCGGCGGGTCATGGCCAGGGCAGCCGCACGGGCGTGGGACGATGAAGCGCGGGCCCCGTCGGTGGAGTCAACCGCCGGTGCCCGACGCCAGCAGTCGAGCCCGGTGCCGCTGAAGCTCCTCGGCCACTCGCGCCGGCGCAGTGCCCCCGACCACCTGGCGGGCCTGCAGGGACCCGGACAGGGTCAGGGCCTCGTGCACATCGGCCGCGATCCGGGGATCGAAGGCCTGAAGCTCGGCGAGGCTGAGCGCAGACAGGTCGACTCCGCGCGCGAGGGCCGACTTCACCGCGTGCGCCACCACTTCATGGGCATCACGGAAGGGCAGGCCCTTCTTGACCAGGTAGTCGGCCAGGTCGGTGGCGGTGGCGTAGCCGCGCAGCGCGGCGCGCT
>CAYYYC010000249.1:303-2871 GCA_964475695.1 uncultured Rubrivivax sp. | reverse complement strand
CATGGCGGCCGTGCCGTAGCGCTGCTCGTAGTAGAGGTAGAAAAGGGCCGTCATCCAGCAAAACAGCACGAAGACTTCATAGAGGTTGCTCACCGGGATGTGCCCGATGTCAGGGGCGATCTGGTGGCTCTCGAACCACCGCACCAGCGTGCCCACCAGCGCCATGAACACCGCAGCCCAGGCCAACCGGGAGCCCAACCGGTAGCCGGTGACGGGCTTGTCGATGTCCGCCGGCTGCCTTGCGAGCATGCCGATCCAGTAGAACACCGTGCTCATGAAAAACAGCAGGCTCATCCAGAGGATCGCGCTCTGGCTTGAGAGGAAGTACTTCAGCAGAAAGACCTGCTCGGCAGCGGCCAGGTCGGCGCCGAACGCATCGGTGGTTCGGCCGTAAAGGTGAATGGCCAGAAGGGTGGCCGCGCCCACGGCAATGCACAGGCCGCGCAGGGAAGGCCAGAACCACACCAGCGCGATGAGCGAGGGCACGGCTCCTACCAGGATCCAGGTTTCGTAGACATCCATCGAACCGCCATAGCGGTGGAGCGCATACGCGCCAGCCAGGATGAGGATCAGCGCAGTGATCCCGTCAGCCAAGCCCAAGCGAAGCCGCCAGGCGGCCTTGCCGATGTCCAGAGTCGTCGTATTCATCGCAGTCCTTCCGCCTCGCCGGTTTGCAGGAGCGCAGCCTTGAGTGCCTCGAATTCCTTGTCTGCATCCAGCGTCCTGCGCGTGGTCGACATCGCAGCACTCAGGCGCGAGCCCCCGGCGCCATCGTCCTGGATCCAGATCCAAAGGCGGCGTTCCCGAATGTAGAGCATCGCGAAGATGCCCACGATCAGCAGCACAGACCCGATGTAGACCAAGGTCTTGCCGGGCGCCCGAGCAACCTGGAACACACTGGCCTGCTTGTGCTCGAAGGAGACGAGTTGCGCCATCACCGGCGCGGGGTAGAAGAAGCTGTCCGAGAGCGACAGAACGGCCTGGGTCATGAAGGTCTGCGCCGGCTCGCCAGGAGTCATCGCGCCACGGCCAGCCTGCTGTCTCGCCAGATTGAGCAGGTCAAAAAGTGCGCCATTGAGTATGCGCAGGAGAACCTCGGAAATCCGAGACCTTTCGTCCTCGGGCACGTTGTGCTCCAGGAAGGCGGTCAGGGCAGCCAGCCCACCGGGCGCATCCTGCGGCGACACGGTCTGGGAGGGGCGCTCGGCCCCGGCAAACAGGGCCAGTGCTCTCAGCGCTGTGGCCTGGATCTGGGGCCGCAATTCAGGTTGGTCTGCCGGCGTGGCCTGCGCCGCGTACTGCGCCGCAGCCAGCGCGCGCATTTGCGAGCTGAGCAGCGCATGTCGAAGTGCAAGCCAGGAATCGATCGACACGGCCTCATCGACCGGCAGGCGGAGGTAGCGGAAAGGCTCACTGGCGTTGTCCCGCACCCCGGCCAGCAAGACCATCTGCCCGTCGATCTCGAATGGGGCCATGTAGTTGTGAAACTCGCGCGCCTGACCGGTCTCGTCCCGCAGCCGGTAGGTCACCGAGGGGCCGACATTGCGCAGTTTCTTGTCTCCCGCGGGCCGCGCCCCGCTGCCCAGGTGCTCGGTGATCGAAGCCCGGAGGTCGACCTTGCGCACATCGGCGCCAGTGCGGTCCCGGCCCGTCGCGGTGTCGGTGAAGTTCTCGACATTGATGACCTTGAGTCCGGCGAACTCGAGCCTCAGGCGATCGCTGTCGCTGACCAGCGCCGTGTCCTCGCCCACCCGGCCCTCAACCTCGAAGGGCTTGCCCCCACCCAGCGGCAATACCCTCAGCTTCAGGTGGCTGCCGCCGTCGTCGAAGCTGCTCTGGTAGATGGCCACCCCCCGGTGGAAGGCCGGCTCGTTGACCTTCACTGTCGCTGGCGTCGCCTGTCCGCTGGCGCGGTCGTGAATCACGATCTCGCTGGCAAACAGCTTGGGCATGCCGGTTTCGTAGTACTGGACGACGAACTTCTTGAGCTCGATTTCGAAAGGGAGGTCCTGCAACACCACGCCCCCAGGCATGTTCAGCAGGGCCACGCCCTGCCGGCCGCCCTCGGGCACCAGCACATTGCCGCGGTAGGTCAGGCTGCCCTGCGGGAGGCGGTGCCTGTCAGGCACCTCGGTGATGAGTCCGCCGCCCGAAAACACCGACTTGCCCTGCAGCGCCATCTGCAGCCGCACCATCATGTCGCCGTCCGAGAGCCCACCCACGCAGATCAGCACGATCGAGGAATGCGCCGCCAGATAGCCGATCTTGTTGGCCATGCCCTTGCGTGCCGCGATCATCGTCCCGGGCTCGGACTTCTCGTGGGCTGAGGGCCGCCGGATCTGCGCCTTGGCCCGCCAACCCTGAGCCGCCAGCAGCGCGGCGATCCTGTCGTAGGCGGCCTGCGGCGTCTCCTGGAGCGTGCCTTGCGCCTTGTGGTGGAACGCCTGCAGCGACCGCTCCCGGATGTGCTCCTTGTAGCTGCGCAGCTCAGCCATGATCTTGGGCGCATTGCGCAGGATGCACAGGCTCGTCGATATCACCAGAAACGCCAGGATGAGCAGGAACCAC
>CAYYYC010000249.1:0-216 GCA_964475695.1 uncultured Rubrivivax sp. | reverse complement strand
TGCTTGACCACCGTGCCGATCACTGAGGCGATGCAGATGACCGTCAGCAGGGAGATCGCGAATCGCATCGACGAAATCAGCTCCACCGTTTCCCGCACGGCTGCCGATCGGGCGCGAACTTCCATTCCGCCTGTGTGTGGGGCGCTGCTCATCAGCGTCGAATTATCCCGGAGGACATGAAAAAGGCCGGTCTAAGACCGGCCTTTTTCTGGGGAT
>CAYYYC010000248.1:838-2874 GCA_964475695.1 uncultured Rubrivivax sp. | reverse complement strand
CGCTGCCCGAAGCCAAACGCTGGCGCAAATCCTGCGCGAATGCGCGCAGCGCCGAGTCCTCCATCTGCTCGAACCTCGGCTCCAGCGCATTGATCTGCTGCACCACGCGCCGGTACTGCTTGAGCAGGCGGTCATTGCGACTGCCAAAGAGCGAAGTCAGGAGTTTGGGGAACATGCGGGATTGCAGGGCGCAAGGCACCCGTGCCTGAAGAAGTCAACCCCTGAGTTTATCCCGACCCTACACTCCACAGCCTCGGCTCCCGGAGCTTGTATGGCCAAGTCAACCGAATCAGTGCCCCTGCCCCAGCCCGTCTCTGCGGCCCTGGCGGGCAGCCCCGCGTTGGCCCACCTCGCCCAGCGCCTGGAGAAGTCGCGCGCCTGCCTTGAGGCGACTCTGCCCGTCGTGCCGCCCGGCTTGCGCCCACACCTTTCGGCCGGCCCATGGGATGAGGACGGGTGGACTCTTCTGGCCCATCAGGCTGCAGCCACGGCCAAGTTGCGGCAGCTCGCGCCCCTGATCGAAGACGCCCTGCAGCAGGCGGGCCTTGGTGTTGCGCGGCTGCGCATTCGCGCCGTGCTGACCCGCTGAAGCCCGCAGAAACTGCAGGTGATGGTGCCGGATGTCAGGGTCGAACTGGCGACCTTCCGCTTACAAGGCGGGTGCTCTACCAACTGAGCTAAGCCGGCATTTGCGCGCCAGGCACCCAACCACCAGAACAGTGGACGCCGGGTGACGGTGGCCGCGAAACAGTCTATTTGATGCGCTTGAGGGCAGGCCTTGGGGTGGTGGGCTCAGGCGGCTGGGGCTCCTCGTCATGCGGCCGATGCGCCTGGGCAACGGGCGGCGCAGCGTCTGCGGCAGAGACCGCAGTCAGGCGAGGAGCGCTGCGGGCGCCCTGGGGACGCATCTCCGGGTCCATGCCATCGGGGGACGATCCGACGCCGGAGGCCGAACCGGCCGCTGCCGGCATGGGGAAAGCCATCCCTTGACCGTTCTCTCTGGCGTAGATGGCCACCACGTGATCCACCGGCACGCAGATCTCGCGCGCCACGCCGCCAAAGCGCGCCTTGAACTCGATGAACTCGTTGCCCAACTGCAGCCCGCTGGTGGCCTCGAAGCCCACATTGAGCACGATCTCGTTGTTCTTCACATACTCGGCAGGGACATCCACCTTGTCGTCGACATGAACCGCCAGGTAGGGGGTCAGCCCGTTGTCGGTGCACCAGTCGTGAAGTGCCCGAATCAGGTAGGGCCGGGTGCTGGTCCCCTGGAACTCGGGGGTCATGGGCGTGCTCATGGGCCAGCCCGGCGCCTACTTGCGCATCACCTTTTCCGAGGGCGTCAGCGCCTCGATGTAGGCCGACCGGGAGAAGATGCGCTCTGCGTACTTCAACAGCGGGGCGGCGTTCTTGGAGAGCTCGATGCCGTAGTAGTCCAGCCGCCAGAGCAGGGGCGCGATGGCCACATCCAGCATGGAGAAATCATCCCCCAGCATGTACTTGTTCTTGAGAAAGATCGGGGCGAGCTGAGTCAACCGGTCGCGGATCTGCGAGCGTGCTCTCTCGATCTGCTTGTCGTTGGGCTTGAGCCCCCGGCCTTCCAGAGCATTGACATGGGCAAACAGCTCCTTTTCGAAATTGAAGAGGAACAGTCGAACCCGAGCGCGGGCCACCGGGTCCCCGGGCATGAGCTGGGGGTGCGGAAAGCGCTCGTCGATGTACTCATTGATGATGTGCGACTCGTAGAGGATGAGGTCGCGCTCGACCAGGATGGGAACCTCGTTGTACGGGTTCATCAGCGCAATGTCTTCCGTCTTGGCGAAGAGGTCCACATCGCGGACTTCAAAGTCCATGCCCTTCTCAAACAGCACAAAGCGGCAGCGGTGCGAGTATGGGCAGGTTGTGCCGGAGTAAAGGACCATCATGACGGGGGAGCTCTCCTGGACTGGTTTCGAGTATTCGGACGCTTGGAATTACTTGATGTCTTTCCAGTAGGCCGCATTGAGTCGCCATGCGATGACCGTAAAGATGCCGAG
>CAYYYC010000248.1:0-820 GCA_964475695.1 uncultured Rubrivivax sp. | reverse complement strand
CAGCACCCACGCCCCGAGACGGACGCGCTCGCCCTGCGAGGGCTCGCCCATCCACTGCAGGAACGCCACGAGGTCAGCCACGGCGTTGTCGTAGTCGCGGGCGCTCATCGAGCCCGCGCTGACCTGCTCGAACCGTTTGAAGGTCGACACCATCTTGGCCTTGTCATGAGGGTCTGCGACATCCTCGAAGACCGCTCGGCGCTGGCCCTGAAGCTCCCAAAGCACATGGGGCATGCCGACATTGGGAAACGCCAGGTTGTTCCAGCCGGTGGCTTTCGTCTCGTCGCGGTAGTAGGTGCGCAGATAGGTGTACAGATAGTCCGCTCCGGTGCCCATGCCGGCGGCAGAGCGGGAGCGAGCAACCACGGTGAGGTCCGGCGGGTTGCCCCCGAACCAGTCCTTGGCCTGCCTGGGGTCCAGCGACACCTTCATCGTCTCGCCCACCTTGTCGGTGGCGAACATCAGGTTGTCCTTGATTTGCTCGTCGGTGAGCCCGATGTCCTTCATGCGGTTGTAGCGCATGAAGGCGGCGGCGTGGCAGTTGAGGCAGTAGTTGACGAATATCTTGGCGCCGTTTTGCAGGGCGCCAAGGTCGTTCATCTTCTCGACCGGAAACTTGTCCCACGCGATGCCGCCTCCGGCAGCATGGGCGGCCGGAGCCATGCCGGCCATCAGCGTCACGGCGGCAAAGAGGGATGCGAACAGCTTTCTCATTTTCTTGGGCCTTTTTATTGCGCCAGTGATCAGTGCGGCTGGAACACCACCCGGTCCGGAACAGGCTTGAACTCGCCGACCTGGCTCCACCACGGCATGAGCAGGA
>CAYYYC010000247.1:0-2889 GCA_964475695.1 uncultured Rubrivivax sp. | reverse complement strand
GCGCCCAAGTGGAACGGCGTGATGTATTCCGAGCTGCGCGGCCAGATCCATTTCTGGGGTTCGCTGGTCTTCTTCAACATCACGTTCTTCCCCATGCACTTCCTGGGTCTGGCGGGCATGCCGCGCCGCTATGCCGACTACCCGATGCAGTTCGCCGATTTCAACGCGATCGCGTCCGTCGGCGCCCTGGGCTTTGGGCTGATGCAGGTCTACTTCTTCGTGGCCGTCGTGCTGCCCATGATCCTTGGCCGCGGCGAGAAGGCGCCGCAAAAGCCTTGGGAGGCCGCAGACGGGCTGGAGTGGGAGGTGCCCTCGCCGGCGCCCTTCCACACCTTCGAAACGCCGCCCAAGCTGGATCCCACGGCAACCCGCATCGTGGGCTGATCGCGCTCGGTGACCTTCAAGCGGGCACTCCTGACATGCTGACCAACGAGCAGAAGCGGGCCAACCGCCGTCTGGGGCTGATCCTGGCCTCGGTGGCCCTGGCTTTTGCGGTGGGCTTCGCGGTCAAGATCGTCCTTCTTGGACGGTGAAGTCCCGTCGACGACAGCCATGAGCATCCCGAAGAACCCTGCCGCCGCCAGCGCCATGCGCCAGGACAACGGTCGCATGGTGGGCAAGCTTGTGGTGGTGGCTGCGCTGATGTTCGGATTCGGGTATGCGTTGGTGCCGATCTATCGGGCCGTCTGCGATGCGCTGGGCATCAATGTGCTGTCGCTCTCCGAGCGGGTCGGCGCCGGGATGGCCACCCCCGACCAGGCCGCTCGCGCGGCCCTGAACTCCCAGGTTGACCGCTCGCGCCTGATCACGGTGGAGTTCGATGCCAATGCCCGTGGGCCGTGGGATTTCCGTCCGGCCAAGCGCTCCCTGCAGGTGCATCCAGGCGAGTTGGCCACGGTCATGTACGAATTCCGCAATGCCCAGGACCGCACCATGGCGGCCCAGGCGATCCCCAGCTACGCCCCGATGCAGGCCTCGCCCCATTTCAACAAGCTCGAGTGCTTCTGCTTCAACGAATACACCCTGGCGCCCGGCGAGTCCCGCCAATGGCCCGTGGCCTTCGTGATCGACCCCAAGCTGCCCAAGGATGTCACCACCATCACGCTGTCCTACACCTTCTTCGAAGTCAAGGGCAAGGGCGTCAAGGCCGCTGCGGTGCGGCCTGAGTTTTCAGGGGCGGGCATCTGATGGAGGCCCCGCCCGTGAGCGGCCGCGAGTCGGGCCTCAGGGAGGCGGCTTCCCGCAAGGGATCTTTTGGGCAGACCGTCAAGGCCGTGGCCTGGTCGTTTCTGGGGATTCGCCGCTCGGACGGCTATTCCCAGGATGTCGCCCGGCTCAACCCGCTGCATGTGATTGCCGCCGGACTGGTGTTGGCCAGTGTGTTCGTGCTGGCTTTGTGGTGGTTGGTGCAGTGGGTGGTGGACAGCGGGGTGGCTCTCTAGCCCCCCGGCGGAAGAAGGCACAGCCCGAAGCCCCATTGATTGAAGAATCTGGATCGAGGAGAACTCAACATGGCCGCAGCAACGCCTCATGGCGCGACGCCCTACTACTTTGTGCCCGCCCCGTCTCGCCATCCGGTGATGACGGCCATTGGACTGTTTTTCGTGATCCTGGGCGCTGGGCAATGGGTCAACGGCGTGGACTGGGGCAAGTATTCGCTGCTGTTCGGGCTGCTCTGGTGGGCCGTGGTGCTCAAACAGTGGTTCGGCGATGCGATTCGTGAGAGCGAAGGCGGCCTTTATGGCGACAGGGTCGATGTCTCCTTCCGCTGGAGCATGAGTTGGTTCATCTTCAGCGAGGTGATGTTCTTTGCCGCGTTTTTCGGCGCCCTGTACTGGGCCCGTGTGCACTCGGTGCCCACCCTGGGCAACCTCGAGCACCAGCTGCTTTGGCCCGACTTCAAGGCGATCTGGCCCAGCGCCGGCGGCGTGACCGGGGCGCCCGCAGGCACGGTCGAGCCCTTCAGCACGATCGGTCCCTGGCCGCTGCCCACGATCAACACCGCGCTGCTGCTGACCTCAGGCGCGACCCTGACGGTGGCTCACCATGCCCTGATCGCCGGCCAGCGCCAGAAGACGATTCTCTGGATGTGGATCACCGTCCTGCTCGGGGCGACATTCCTCGGCGTTCAAGCCTACGAGTATGGCCATGCCTACCAGGACCTCAACCTCAAGCTCAGCTCTGGCATTTTCGGTTCCACATTCTTCATGCTGACCGGTTTTCACGGTTTCCATGTGTTTGTGGGCATGCTCATGCTGCTGTTCATCACACTGCGGCTGCAGAAGGGCCATTTCACCAGCGAGCGGCACTTCGGCTTTGAAGGCGCCGCCTGGTACTGGCACTTCGTCGATGTGGTTTGGCTGGGCCTGTATTTCCTCGTGTACTGGCTCTAGTCGGGCTGCAGACCGCATCGGCTCGAATCGGGGCGCCATTGCGGGCGCCCCTTGTCTTGTGTGCGGGCCCCGGTTTTCGTCAACGCTGGCTGGGCAGGCCTGAGGGCTGAATCCAGCCCATCCAGTAGGACAGGAGCACAAACAGGAACAGGGCGATGGACAGCCCAACCCGCAGCGCCAGCGCCCGCGCCATGCGCAAGTCTCGGCCATCATCCTGGCGGGACTTTTTCAACATGAAAACCCCCGCGCTTGCCAAAGCGGCGATGATGCCCACCAGGGCCAAGGCGATCAGAATTTTCATGGGTGCATTGTCACATCCGATGTGTGGGGCGGGACTGACCCGATTCATCGTTCTTCTGGCTGCACTGGCTGCGGCCGCTGGCACGGCTCGGCTGGGTTTCTGGCAGCTTGAGCGGGCTCGGCAGAAGGATTCAGTCGAGGCCGCCGTGCAAGCCCGGGCCAGCCTGCCCGCACTGTCGGGCAGCGAGTTGCAGGG
>CAYYYC010000246.1:2150-2908 GCA_964475695.1 uncultured Rubrivivax sp. | reverse complement strand
GGCCGGCCAAGGACATCTTTCACGAGTACGCCAACGACTTCGCCAAGAAGGTCAATGACATGGCGGGCAACCGCCTGAAGATCGAGGTGTTGCCGTCCAATGCCGTGGTGGGCGCCTTCGGCCTGCTCGAAGCCGTGGCCAAGGGAACGCTGGACGGCGGACATGGTGTGGTGGCTTACCACTACGGCAAGAACTCCGCGCTGGCGCTGTGGGGCTCGGGCCCGGGATTTGGCATGGACCCGAACATGCTGCTGGCCTGGCACTACTACGGCGGCGGTCGGGCGCTGTTGGACGAGATCTACAAGTCGCTGAGCCTTGAGGTGGTCTCGTTCCTCTACGGCCCGATGCCGACCCAGCCCTTCGGCTGGTTCAAGAAGCCGATCAAGCAGGCGACCGACATCAAGGGGACCAAGTTCCGCACCGTGGGTCTGGCCGTGGACATGTACACCGACATGGGCGCCGCGGTGAATCCGCTGCCGGGTGGGGAGATCGTGCCCGCTCTGGACCGCGGCCTCATCGATGGCGCCGAGTTCAACAAAGCCACGTCTGACCGGATCCTGGGCTTCCCGGATGTGGTCAAGAACTGCATGCTGCAGAGCTTCCACCAAAGCACTGAGCAATTCGAAATCCTGTTCAACAAGGGCAAGTATGACGCCCTGCCGGGCGAACTGAAGTCGGTGATCGACTACGCGGTCCAGGCAGCAAGTGCGGACATGTCCTGGAAGGCCATCCAGCGCAACTCGCAGGACTACATCGAG
>CAYYYC010000246.1:0-2130 GCA_964475695.1 uncultured Rubrivivax sp. | reverse complement strand
AATGGCAGAACGACTACACCGTCGACTTCAAGATGGCCTGGAACTACTATTGCCGCAACCCGGGCAAGAAGGCCTGAAGTGCCCCGGGCTTGATGTGAAGGCCACCGGCCGATGCCGGTGGCCTTTTTTCATAGCGCCCTGATCGTCTGACTTTTCAAGAACAGAACCGACCCATGAAAAACATGCTGCTGGCGGTGGACCGACTTTCGACTTGGCTCGGGCAGTTTTTTGCCTGGGCCATCGTGGCCCTGACCTTTCTGATCACCTACGAAGTCTTCTCACGGTACGCGCTCAACGATCCGCACGACTGGAACCTCAACGCCCAGATCATGCTCTACGGCACCCTGTTCATGATGGCTGGCGCCTACACGCTGAGCAAGAACGGCCATGTTCGCGGGGATGTGCTCTACGGCTTCTTCGAGCCCCGCACCCAGGCCACGATCGACCTGATTCTGTATCTCCTGTTCTTTCTGCCGGGCATCATCGCGCTGACCTACGCGGGGTGGACCTACGCCAACGAGTCTCTGGCCATCCGAGAAAAGACTTTCTCGGCCACGCCGCTGCCCCTGTACCCGTTCAAGTTCGTGATCCCTGTGGCGGGGGGCATGCTGCTGCTGCAGGGGATCGTCGAGATCGTGCGCTGCATCCAATGCCTCCAGGATGGGCAGTGGCCCTCCCGCGAGCGCGATGTCGAGGAGGTTGACGTCGAAAAGCTCAAGGAGATGGTTCGCGTCAAGGACGAAGACATCGCTTCGCTGGACAAGTTCGTGGCTGCGCAAGGCCCGGCGGCGGGAGGCCAAAAATGAAGATCCGCAAGGAGCTTTGGTTCGGATTCAGCCTGATGGCCCTGATCATCGCCGGCACGGCGGTGATGCTTGTCTCGGCGCCGTCCATCACCAACGGACACCTGGGGCTGATGATGCTTGCCCTGGTGGTTGTGGCGATCATGCTGGGCTTTCCGACGGCCTTCACCCTGATGGGCATGGGCATGATCTTCACCTGGTTGGCCTACGAGCGGGATGCCAACAAGGCCCTGGACCTCATGGTGCAGTCGACCTTCAAGGTGATGAACAACGATGTGCTGATCTCGATCCCGCTGTTTGTCTTCATGGGCTATCTCGTGGAGAGGGCCAACCTGATCGAAAAGCTGTTCCGCTCGCTGCATTTGGCGCTGGCCCGCGTGCCGGGCTCGCTGGCCGTGGCCACCTTGTTCACCTGCGCGGTCTTCGCCACAGCCACCGGGATCGTCGGTGCCGTGGTCACGCTCATGGGGCTTCTTGCCCTGCCGCAAATGCTCAAGGGCGGCTACGACATCCGGCTTTCAGCGGGAGCGATCACCGCCGGCGGATGCCTGGGCATCCTCATCCCGCCATCGGTCATGCTCATCGTCTACGGAGCCACCGCCGGCGTGTCCGTGGTGCAGCTCTACGCCGGAGCCTTCTTCCCGGGGATCATGCTGGCGGGTCTCTACATCCTCTACGTGATGCTCATGGCCAAGCTCAAGCCCGAGCTGGCGCCCCCGCTGAGCCCCGAGGCGCGCTTCGTGCCGCTGCCCCCCTTGACCCAGAAGATCTCCGAGGCAATCTCCAATCGAGCCCTGCCGGCCCTCCTCAGATCGCTCAAGGGCTCGCGCAACGTCGGTGTTCCGACCCGATACATCCTCAAGGAACTGTTCATCACACTGCTGCCGGCGCTGCTGTTCGTTCTTGTGGCTCTGCTTTCGTATCGCGTGGCCACCGCGCCATTGGACCCCGCGGATTCGCCGGTCGAGCAGAGTTCAATGGCGGTTCTGGAGTCGCCCGCGGGCGGCCTTCAGGAGCCGGCGGGAGCCGGGGGCGGGTTGCAGGAGCCTCCGGGGGCCGGTGGGCTTCGCGAGCCCCCGGGCGCCGGCGGAGGTCTGCAGGAACCGGCGGGGACTCCAGGCCTGCAGGAACCACCGGGAGCCGCTGCGCCGCAGGGCTCGACCCTGGCGGCTCCGGGTGAACCGGCCGAGCCTCAGCCCCGCCCGGCCGGTCAAGGGTACTGGGTTGGCCTGGCTCTCGGGGTCACGGCCTTGGCGGCCTTGTACGCCATCATGAGCTTCCAGCGGCCTGAGATGTTCAAGATGCTGCGGTCGCGCGTCTTTCCGCC
>CAYYYC010000245.1:0-2926 GCA_964475695.1 uncultured Rubrivivax sp. | reverse complement strand
CGTGCAGCATGTCGAGCAACCAGAACAGCGGCTTGGCCAGCACCGTGAACCAGCCATAGTCCTTGACCAGCTCCAGGCCGGGCGCCAGTTCAGCCAGCTTGTTTTCTTCCTGGGGACCGGCAAACAGGCGGGCCTCATGGGCCACGGAGGCCCCCGGCGCCACGCCCCCCAGGGGAACAACGGTCGCGATGGAGTAGAGGTTGTCGCCGATCTTGGCGGTGCGGTACTCGCGCGGCTGCTTGTCGGGCAGGATCCAGGCCGAGGCGAAGTAGTGCTGAACCATCGCCACCCAGCCGTTGTCGGCGGAGCGCTCGTGTTCTGCCTTGCCCTTTTCGATGTCCTTGAATTCGATCTTCTGAAACTTCTTGGCCTCGGTGTACAGGGCCGGGCCGGTGAAGGTGAAATAGAAAGCCGACTCGCCGGCGGGCGGATTGCCGTCTCGGGCCAGCTGCAGATAGAGCTGCGGCTGCAACTCCGTTGCTGTGCCGTTGCTGAGTTCGTGCCGCAGCCCGATCGTGTAGTCGCCGCGCCTGAAGGTGTATGTCTTGCTCAGGCGGATGCTCTGGCCCTCCGGAGTCTCGAACCGCACCTGCAGGGTTGGCTGGCCGTCCTCCAGTCGGGTCTGGGTGCTGGCCAGACGCAGGGTTGTGAGGTGGTTGGGCAGCGTCACTCCGGGCTGGCTGGTGATCAGGCCGCTTTGGGCCAGGTACACGCGTTGGGCAGACTGGTCGAAGATGCGCACATTGCGGGAAGGCACCTCCGGGTCTCTGTGCGCGAGAAGCTCGAGTTGCCGGAGTTCGCCACCGCGGGTGCTGAAGGTGGCCTTGACCAGATCGGTGGTGACGGTGAAGGCCTGCTCGGCGGGGGCCTGCCCCGCAGTCGCCTCGGGGCTTGGCGCCGCCCCGGCCCCAGCGATGGCGGTCGGGGTGGGAACGCCGACCGCTGCCGCGGGCACCGGGGTCGGCGAGACGCCCGCGCCTGAGGCCGCCGCAGGCGATGCCGTTTTGGCCGGCGCCGGAGAAAACATGGAAGGCTGGCCGTTGTGCTTCTGCCAAGCGTCCCACAGCAGCACCAGGGACATCGTGAAGATCACCCACAGCAGGGTGCGGCGAATGTCAGTCATGGTTGTGCGCCTTTGGGTCGTGCGTTGGGCGAAGGGGAAGTCTGAAGATTCGGCGCGGTGGCGTTCACTGCACCGGAGGCTCGGGGCGCCGTGTCGGCCGTCGCTTGAAGGCCGGCAATCGGCGCGCCCGCAACCGGATCATGCCCGCCCTGGCACCAGGGGTGGCAGCGCATCACCCGCCAACCCGCCAAGGCCGCGCCCCGCCAGGCCCCGTGATGCTCCAAGGCCTGCAGCGCATAGGCCGAGCAGGTGGGTGTGAAGCGGCACTGGGTGCCCAGCCACGGGCTCAACAGCAGCCGGTAGGCCCTGATCGGCGCGCTCAGGAGGGTGGCCATGGGGCTCATCGCTGCGCCTTCTGGGGCCGCAGCCGCCCGAGGCCCAGGCCACTGAGCGCCTGGTCAAGCAGCCAGCGAAGCTCGGCGCGGGCGGCGCGCCGCAACGGCGCCGAGGCCGCACTGGGGAAGGCCGCCGGGTCAAAGCCCGAGCGCAACCGCATCACCCACAAACCGCCCGGCAGGCCGGCCTGGCTTCGCTCCTGATCGCGCAGGACCTCCCGCATCTGCCGGCGCAGCAGATTGCGGGTGACGGCCCGCTTGGCCAGGCGCTTGGGAAGAACAAAGCCGGACCGGGGGATGCTCATTCGCTGATCCACGGGTTTGTCCACCGGGTTTTCAAGAGAGTTATCCACAGGCTCGGGGGCAGGAGGCTTCTGGTGCAGGGATAACCTGGCTCGGGTGGGCGGATCGGGCTGCATGAGCCCGCTTGAGGCGCAGTGGTGCAGGGCGAAGTGGCGCGACCGGGCGAGAAAGGGCTGAGCCAACGCCCGCTGGAAGTCTTCAGCGTTCGTGATGGCTTGCACGGGACAGTCCGCCCTCTGGCCGGTTGGGTTGTCGAGCCTTGACGCGCAGGCGGCAATGCCCGTGGGCCGATCAGTCGTCGAGCCGCTCAGACGGCCAGGCGCTTGCGCCCCTTGGCGCGTCGGGCACGGATCACAGCCCTGCCCCCGCGGCTCTTCATGCGGACCAGGAAGCCGTGCGTGCGGGCACGGCGGGTCTTGGACGGTTGGTAGGTGCGCTTCATGGTGCAGGCTTGAAATCGGGAAAACCCAATATTAGAACACCTCGCCGGCGGGTGGTCAAACCTGAGGCCCGCCATTGGCCCGAACGGGCGGTCGGCCCGTTGCCCGGCAATGGCCTGCCTGTCAAGCCCAATCGAGGGTTTTGTGATCTGTGGATAACCCTGCTTCTCTTCGGCGCGGAGCGCCTAGAATGATTCGCTTGATTCATCGTTATCCACAATGACCACCGATTTCTGGAAGCGCAGTTGCGAGCGTTTGGCCGCCGAACTGCCCGAGCAGCAGTTCAACACCTGGATCCGGCCTCTGCCACCGGCCGAGTTCAGCGACGACGGGCCGCATGGTGCCGTGGCCAGCGTGCAGGTGCCCAACCGCTTCAAGCTCGACTGGATCCGCGCCCAATACAGCCGCCGGCTGGAGGGGATCCTCAGCGAGGTCAGCGGGCGACCGGTTCGACTCGAACTGGTGCTGAGTCCCCAAAGGCCTCTTGTGGCTCGTGCCGCCCCTGTCGGAGCCGGTCCAGTGGCATCCATCGCCCCGACAGGTGGGTCGGCCCTGGGCGGTTTTGCCTCCGGGGTGGTTGCCCCTTCGGCCATGCCGGCCAACCGGCTCAACCCGGCGCTGACCTTCGACACCCTGGTGGCCGGCCGGGCCAACCAGATGGCGCGCACAGCTGCACTTCATGTGGCTGGCGCCCCAGGCTCGAGCTACAACCCCCTGTTCATCTA
>CAYYYC010000244.1:361-2931 GCA_964475695.1 uncultured Rubrivivax sp. | reverse complement strand
ACTCCCGACCTTCGCATTGCGAACGCGACGCTCTCCCAGCTGAGCTACGTCCCCTTGACCGACTGAAAGTTTAGCGCAGGTCCTGCTCACGCAGGACGTGGCTCCAGAGCTCTTTGCCCGCGGCGTCCCATGACCGGAGCGTCATCACGCGCTGCCCGCGTCCGCCGGCCACATCCATCGTGCAGAAATTGCGCTGGTTGACAAAGGTGCCAGGGACATGCAGGGCCGGGCTTTCAGGCTGCGCCGTGCGGCCTGCGCCCGAGGTTGTGGGAGAGCAGGTCAACTCGTGCAGCGCGTAGGAGCCCGAGCGCTGCAATCGGAGCAATTCGGTGTGGTGCCGATCTCCCGAGGTGAAAATGACTCCCCGCACGGCGTGCTCCTGGAGCCACTTCAGAAAGCCATCCCGCTCGGCGCGGAAGTTGTGCCAGCCTTCGAATCGCTGCCCATCGTTGAGCACCTGACTGCCGCTGACGATGACCTTGAAAGTGGCGCTTGACGCCAGCAGCGCATTTTTCAGCCAGCGCAGTTGCTGTTCGCCGAGCATGGTCTTGCCCGAGGGCTCCTTCGAACGGTCATGGTCACGGTGAAATCGGCCATCGAGCAGGAAGAATTCGATGTCTGACTCCATGAACGAGCCAAACACACCGGGCGCCTCTGGAAGCCCCCAGCTTCGATTGGCCCAGTGCCGCTTGAAGATCTCCAAGGCGTGCTGCTTGAGCACGAAACTGGAGTTGGAGTCGTTGGGGCCGAAGTCATGGTCGTCCCAGGTGGCCACGTGACGACCGGTTCTCAGCAGGGGCTGCAACTGTGGCAGGGCTCGGTCATGCCGCCAGCGGTGGGCCATGCCCTCGGCGCTGGTGTAGTCGTTCTCGCGGTAATAGACGTTGTCACCCAGCCAGACCGTCAGGTCGGGTTTGGATTGCGCCATGGCCGTGAAGATCTCGTAGTTGCCTCCGTAGGGCCGCCCATCGCGATCCCGCGAGGGTTCGTTGATGTAGGTGCAGGAGGTCAGCGCCACCCGCACATCGGGGGCCCAAGTCTGTTCGCGATATTGCCAGCGTGTGTGGGTCTTGAAGGTGGAGGAGGGGTCCTGGGCGACGCCATCCACCCACACCCGATAGCCGTAGGCCTGTCCGGCCTGAAGACCCGTCAGGCGCAGGGTGGCGGTGCCGGGGGCTGTTGAGCCGTCGGTTTGGGACTTGATCCTTCGCCCGCCCGTTGCAGGAGGCCCCTGGGTGGCCGGCATTCCAGTGGCCAATGGCCAGAACTCCAGCTCCACCATCCCCGGTCGTTCGGCCTGCACCCAGATGGATGCGTTGTGCATGTCCACATCGCCCACCATCGGGCCCGAGCGAAGCCTGTTCTGGGCTGTCGGCGCATCTGCCTGGGCCTGAGATGGTGCGGCAGCCAAAGCCGCCGCAAACAACAGGAAGGCCGCTACGATTCGGTTCATGATGAAGATGACTCCTGAGGCGATCAGCCGCGCCTACAACAACCGGCTGCGGGTGCCCAACTGCATGGACATCATGGGATTATGGGACTCCGAGTCCGAGCAGGCGCGTCGGGCCTTGGATGCCTGCGGGCGAGCGCATTGGAGCGTGCCCTACGGGCCCAGGCCGCTGAACACACTGGACTTGATACAGCCGGACCCGGCTGCAGGAAAGTCTGGCAACGGCGCGCCGGTCCTGGTGTTCATCCATGGCGGCTACTGGCGGATGCTCGACAAGTCGGCCCAGACTTTCATTGCCCCGGCCTGGAGCGCGCGCGGCACCATGGTGGTGATCCCCAACTACACGCTGGCGCCAGCGGGCACGCTGGAGGAGATCAGTCTGGAGATTGCGCAGGCGCTGGCCTGGGTGTGGTGCCATGCCCAGCGCTACGGCGGGGACCCAAGCCGCATCGTTGTGGCGGGGCATTCGGCGGGCGGGCATCTGACCGGCATGGCCCTGTCCTGCGACGGGCGTGTGCTGGCGCCGCGTGTGGGCCGGCGGCTGCCAAGCCGCATGGCCAGCCGCGCCCTGGCCATCTCAGGGCTGTTCGATCTCTCGCCTTTGGTGCATTGCGAGTGGTTGATGCCCGACATCCGGCTCACGCCGCGTTCCATCGCCCGGCTCAGCCCAGCCCGGTGGAAAGCGCCTTCGGGCGTGCGATTGTTCGCCGTGGCCGGCGAGGCGGAGAGCAGCGAATTCCACCGACAAAACGAACTGATTCGACACGCCTGGGGGCCGCAGGCTGTGCCCGTGGTGGAACAGATCAGCCAGCGCAACCATTTCGACATCCTGCTGGACCTGATGGAGCCGCATTCCAGGCTCAGCCGTCTCCTGGCCCAGCAGCTGGGACTGAATTGAGCCTGCGGTTGGGGCTATGCAAACTATCCTCATAACCTGATCAATAGACTTGGACTAAGGTCAGGATTGAGCGATTCCATTGGCTGCCGCTCGGGACTCAGGGTATCGTCTCGTCTGTCGTCTAGGACAAAACCGTTCTAAGGCAACTTCCCTCAACCCCAAGACTGGAGATGGACTCGATGGGACTCAAAGGAACCAAGACCGAGCAGAACCTGAAGGACG
>CAYYYC010000244.1:0-351 GCA_964475695.1 uncultured Rubrivivax sp. | reverse complement strand
TCTATTTCGCAAACAAGGCCGATGTCGAAGGCCAAAACGATGTGGCAGCGCTGTTCCGCTCGACCGCTGAAGGCGAAACCGGCCATGCCCACGGCCACCTGGAATTCCTGGAGCACGGCTCGGGTGACCCGGCCACCGGCTTGCCCATCGGCTCAAGCCGTCAGAACCTGATGGCCGCAGTGGCGGGCGAGACCCACGAGTACACCGACATGTACCCCGGAATGGCCAAGACGGCTCGCGAGGAAGGCTTCGACGAGATCGCCGACTGGTTCGAGACCTTGGCCAAGGCTGAGCGCTCTCACGCCAACCGCTACCAGAAGGCTCTGGACGCGCTGGTCGACTGACACGCCT
>CAYYYC010000243.1:0-2937 GCA_964475695.1 uncultured Rubrivivax sp. | reverse complement strand
GATGTGAAGGTGCCTTGCGACGCCTGCCGCGGCCAGCGGTTCAATCCAGAGACCTTGGCGGTGACCTGGCGAGGGCGCAACATTGGTGATGTTCTCTGCATGGAGGTCGATGAGGCCGTCGAATTCTTTGCGGCGATGCCTGCCATTGCACATCCCTTGCAGCTGCTCAAGGATGTCGGGCTCGGATACCTCACACTCGGACAGCCTTCTCCCACGCTGTCCGGCGGCGAAGCGCAACGGATCAAGCTCGTCACAGAGCTGAGCAAGGTGCGTGACGATGTCGGGCGGCGTGGGCAGAAGGCTCCGCACACCCCCTATGTGCTGGATGAGCCGACCGTAGGCCTGCACATGGCCGATGTCGAAAGGCTGATCCAAGTGTTGCATCGCTTGGTGGATGGAGGACACAGCGTGGTGGTGATCGAGCACGATCAGGATGTGATTGCCGAGGCCGACTGGGTGATCGACCTCGGCCCTGAAGGCGGTGGCCAGGGTGGACGTATCGTCGTGGCGGGCCCGCCCGAGGCCGTGGTGGCCGCGGGGACACCCACCGGCTTGGCCCTGCGCGCGGTGCTGTCTCGCTCTTGAGGGCCAAAGCCGGCTCAGCCACCGGATCGCCTCGGCCGCAAGCTTCGGAGCAGGACCATGAAGCCGCGAACTCCACCTCGGCGGACAGCGTTGCGCCGCCTCGCCTTGTCGGCGACGGGTCCGCTGCTGGCCGGCCTGTGTGGGTGCGGTGGCCAGCCCTACGGCGAGAGCCTGCCTGAGCGCGAGGTGTCCTTCGAGGAGTGGATGCCCAGCGCCTACCGGGCGATCCCGAGAGGCACCCACGCCTTGCGCAACACAGCCGACTGGAGCGCGCTGTGGCTCGGCTCGCCCGCGCAGTTTGCGGGCGACCCCTATCCGACGGCCGACAAGTCAACGCCCACGGTCGACTTCACCCGACACATGCTGCTGGTCCTGTCGTTGGGTCTGGGCGTGCGCTGCAACCTGCCCCAGGTCATCCGCATCACCGATCAGGACTCGGTGCGCCGCGTCTATTGGAAGACCCATGAAGACACCGGCATCACCACCTCGGCCTGCAACTACAACTACCCGTTGATCACACTGATCCTGGCTCCGGCCGCTGATGCGACAGTCGAATTCATCCGCTCATCCCCGGCCTGAGCCATTGCCGGATCCTCCACCCCAGCAGCACCCCCAACACAACGGCATACACAGCCACGGCGTCGAAGTTCAGCTTGGCCGCGCGCATCCAGAAGAAGTGCAGCAGCGCCAGAGCCGCCACCGCATAGACGAGGCGATGCAAGGCCTTCCAGCGCGCCGCCCCAAGGCGGCGAACGGCCGCGTTGAATGAAGTCAGCGCCAAGGGCAGCATCAGCAGCAGTGCCAGGAATCCCACCAGGATGAAGGGCCGCTTGGGGATGTCGCGCGCGATGTCGGACACAGCCAGCCCCATGTCGAGCCAGGCGTAGCTGAGCAAGTGCAGCACTCCCCACAGGAAGGCCAGCAGACCCAGCATCCGGCGAAAGCGCATCAACCCTGGGACGCCGGTCCAGTCGCGCAGCGGTGTGACGGCCAAGGCCAGCAGCAGGCTGCGCAGAGCCATCTCGCCGCTGTTGCGGATCAGTGTCTCTGCCGGGTTGGCGCCCAAGGTGTCGGCCCATGCGCCCCACAACAGCGCACCGGCGGGCGCCAGAACCGCGGCAGCCACCACCGGCTTGGCCGCAGGACTGGAACAGGCGGCCCCCAGACGGCGCCTCCAGGGGCTGGGCGCCGCAGTCGCCTTCAGTAGAACTTCCTCAAGTCCATGCCGGCATAGAGCTGCCCCACCTGGGCCTCGTAGCCGTTGAACATCAGCGTGGGGCGCTTGCGCTGGAACAGGCCGTCCTCCCCGATGCGCCGCTCGGTGGCCTGGCTCCATCGTGGATGGTCGACTCTGGGGTTGACATTGGAATAGAAGCCGTATTCCTGGGGAATGGCCTCCTCCCAGCTCGAGCGCGGCTGGCGCTCCAGAAGACGAATCTTCACGATGGACTTGGCGCTCTTGAAGCCGTACTTCCACGGCACCACCAGGCGCAACGGTGCCCCATTCTGGTTGGGCAGCACTTCGCCGTACAGACCGAAGGCCATCAGGGCCAGCGGGTGCATCGCCTCATCCAGGCGCAAGCCCTCGCGGTAGGGCCACTCCAGCACGCTTGAACGCAGCCCGGGCATCTGCGCCCGGTCTGCCAAGGTGATGAACTCGACGAACTTCGCCCGACCCGTGGGTTCCACCGCCCTGAGGATGTGTGAGACCGAGTAGCCCAGCCAGGGGATGACCATCGACCAGCCCTCCACGCAGCGCAAGCGGTAGATCCGCTCTTCCATCGGCGCAAGCTTCAGCAGGTCCTCGATGCCGAAGGTGCGCGGCTTGGCGCATTCGCCTTCCACCGCGACGGTCCATGGGCGCGTGCGCAGCGAGTGCGCATGGCGCGCCGGGTCGGTCTTTTCCAGCCCGAATTCGTAGAAATTGTTGTAGCCGCTGACATGCTCATAGGCCGTGGGCTTGTCCATCACCAGGGCGCCGTCCACGCTTGAGCGGACCGCCGCAAGCCGCGCCAACCGGCCGGGCCCCTGGGTGGGCGCGGCGCCGGCGGCCTGCGCAAGGGCCTGCCCGCCGACACCCAACGCCGACATGCCGCCGGTCGCTCCGACCGCCAGGGACAGAAGCAGCCCGCGCCGATGCTCAAAAACCGCCCGGGGCGTGATTTCGCTGGCCAGGGGTTCGGGGGCGGCGCCATCGCGCTTGATCAGCATGAGAGTTCTCCGCAAAAAGGGGCCCCGAGGCGGCAGGCCCGGCGCGCACCGGTGGTGGGCCCGCAGCTCAGAGTTCGCCGTAGGAATGCAGGCCCGACAGGAACATGTTGACCCCGAGGAAGGCGAAGGTGGTGACCGCCA
>CAYYYC010000242.1:2163-2989 GCA_964475695.1 uncultured Rubrivivax sp. | reverse complement strand
CATCCAGCGGTCTCGCAACTCCCGCTTGAGCACCTTGCCGATGGCGCTGCGCGGAAGCTCGTCCGCCCAGGCCAGCCCGGCCAGGCGCTGCAGTCGGGGGCAGCGCTCGTTGAACCAGGCGCGCAGCGCCTCGGCGCTGGGCGCTGTGTCCACCGACGCATCCAGCACCACCCAGGCCACGGGCGTTTCGCCCCACCGGCGCGAAGGCACACCCACCACGGCCGCATCGGCCACGGCCGGGTGGCTGCGCAGCAAGGCCTCAAGGTCGCTGGGGTAGAGGTTGAAGCCGCCGCTGATGAGCATGTCCTTGCGGCGGTCCAGCAGAATGAGGAAGCCGTCCTCGTCGAAGCGGCCCACATCGCCGGTGCGCACATAGGCGCGGCCCTGGTTGTCATGCCAGAGCGCCTGGCGCGTGAGCTCCGGCTGCCCGTGGTAGCCGCTCATCATCCCCGGCGAGCGGCCAACCACCTCACCCACGTGCCGAGCCGTCTGCGCATCGGGCCCGTGGCCGTTCCAGGGGCCGGGCAATTCGCGCCCCTGCTCATCGATCAGCCGGATGTCGTGGCCGTCCCCGGGCCGTCCCACGGTGTGCAGCTTGTCGGGGTGGCGATGCGCCTCCAGGATGCAGGCGCCGCCGCCTTCGGTCATGCCATAAACCTCCACCAGTCCGCCCGGCCAGCGCTTGAGTGCTTCAGCCTTGAGCGCTGCGGAAAAAGGGGCGCTGGTGCAAAGCTTCATCTCAAAGCTTGAAAGGTCGGTCCGGTCGAATTCGGGATGATCCAACAGCCGTTGGTATTGAACCGGCACCAGCATGGTGTGGGTGATG
>CAYYYC010000242.1:0-2153 GCA_964475695.1 uncultured Rubrivivax sp. | reverse complement strand
CGTTCGCGCTGTGCAGTGGCCAGCCACCGAGATGCATCGAAGCGCCGCATCAGGTGCACGCAGCCCCCCAGGCCCAGGGTGGGCGTCAGGGCCACCAGAGTCGTGTTGGAGTACAGCGGCGTGGACAGCAGGGTGCGCGACTCGGGTCCGTAGCCGAAGGCCATGCCCCGCCGGACATGGGCCCAGCGCATGCCGTGGGACTGCACGATGCCCTTGGGCGTGCCGGTGGTGCCCGAGGAGTAGATGATGTTGAACGGGTCATCGGGGCGGGCCTGCCAGGCTTTCGGCTCGGCCGGATCAGTCCCCGGCGCGTCCAGCGCCGCGCCGAGGGCCTGGAGGCTGGCGCACGCGAGCACCGTGGCGTGCGGCAGCGGTGCCTGCATTCCGGGGCCGTCGGCAAACAGAACGCGCACGCCCGCATCGTGCGCCATGGCTGACCAGGCCTCGGGGCCGGCTGAAATCGGCAGGGGAACCACCGTGGCGCCGGCGCGCAGCGCGCCGATGAAGGCAGCGGCTGCAGCCACCGAATTGCCGGCGCTCAGCCCTACCGATTCGCCGGGCTTGATGCCGATTCGCTGCAGCTGCAGCGCCAACCGGTCGGCCCACAGATCGAGCTGTGCATAAGACAAGCGCTCATGCTCATCAGCCAGCGCCGGCGACTCGGGTCGCCGCACGGCGTGAGCATGAATCAGATCAGGCAGGCTGGCAAACGGACTGGCTGCGGTCAAAGGCAACTGGGGTGACGCGGCCGTGGGCATCGCTCAGGCGCCCGCTGTGCGGATGACGCAACCCAGGCGCCAGGATGCTTCCTGCGCGGCGGCCCGCACCGCGAGCGCGCTCGGGCTGGACCACTCCACCGAGAGCCGCTCCTGGCGGTCCAGCGCCGTGATCACCAGCGCCGCCTGGCCTTCATGGTCCCGCGCCGGTGCGCTGAAGGCATTGATGCCCGGGATCGGGCGCCCCTTGGCGCGCACCACGCCGTGGGCCTGAAGGCCCCGCCGTGCGGCCTCGATGGTGGCCAAGTCCTTTGGCGTGAGTCGTGCGGCGCGGCCGGCCGGATCACCCACCGCGCCCGTCGTGGCCCGCAGCAACCGCTCGGGCGCCAGGGCTGCGGCGAAGGCGCGCCCCGTGGCCGTTTCCAGCAGGCTCATCACCGTGCCGGCGCGCATCGAGACCAGCAGCGGCTGTCGCGCCTCGATCATGCGCACCACGGTCGGGCCGAAGCTGCCCCACACCGCCACGGCCACCGCGTGGCCGGTCCGCGCGGCCAATGCTTCGGCCACCCGCTCGGCCTGCCGCATGGCATCGAGCTGGTGCAGCGCAGCCAGGCCCAGGTGCAGCGCAGCCGGGCCCAGCGCATAGTGGCCGGTCTGACGGTCCTGTTCCACCAACTGCAGCCGACCGAAGCTCACCAGGTAGGGATGCGCGCGCGCTGGGGTCATGCCCGCCAGTGGCGCCAGATCCTTCAGCGGCATGGGGCGACGCTGGTCGGCCAGGACCAGCAGAAGGCGACCGCCCGCTTCCACCGATTGGACCGCGCGCTGCCCGGCGTCCGCAGGCACGGGCCGGACGGCTGGCGCGCGGGGCGCAGGCGGGTTGTCTGAAGTCCGGCGGGCCATGATCAACAGTTTGCCCCAGCCAAATCAGTTTGCCAACTGCAAATCATGCCCCTATGATCAAAGAATCGCCAGCGCGTCAGCGCGCTGGCGGACTCCCTCGGCTCAGCACATCCCAATCCCCGGAGCGCCCGATGAGCAACAAGCAATTCGCCTCGCAGGCCGACCTTGAAGAAAAGCAGGTCAGCTTCACCCAGATTTCCGAACACGCCTGGGCCTACACGGCGGAGGGCGACCCCAACACCGGCATCATCATCGGCGACGATGCGGTCCTGGTGGCCGACACCCAGGCCACACCGGCCATGGCCGCCGATGTGATCCGGCGCATCCGCGAAGTCACCGACAAGCCGATCAGGTATGTGGTGCTGACCCACTACCACGCGGTGCGGGTGCTCGGGGCCAGCGCCTATGAGGCCGAGGGCTGCCAGCAGGTGATCGCCAGTCAGGACACCCGCGACCTGATCGTCGAGCGCGGCGAGCAGGACAAGGCCAGTGAAATCGGCCGCTTCCCGCGCCTGTTTCGCAATGTCGACAGCG
>CAYYYC010000241.1:0-3040 GCA_964475695.1 uncultured Rubrivivax sp. | reverse complement strand
TGCCCTCGCCTTCACCCTTGAGGTAGTCATAACCCCACTTCCACTGGTAGCCGGTCGCCTTGATGGTGATGTCGGCGTTGGTGGTGTCCTTCATCGCGACCACGGATCGGGTGGCCATCGCCCCCATCCCGATGACGATGAGGAAGGGCACGACCGTCCAGGCGATCTCCACCGAGACGCTCTCGTGGAACTGGGCCGGCTTGTGGCCGAGGGACTTCCTGTGCTTGAAGATCGAGTAGAACATCACACCGAAGACCGCCACGAAGATCACCAGGCAGATGACCAGCATGGCGATGTGCAGACTGGAGACATCAGCGGCGATTCGCGTGACCGCAGGGTGCAGGTTGAGTTGGTTGACGGCTGGGCCTCCGGCAAGGTCGCCCACCGCTGAGGCACTCGCGGCGGAGGCGCCAAGCAGCGTCGCAAACGCAAGTGCGGCACGCCGTGCCAATTGAGCCATGTGCATCTCCATCTTCATCGCCGTCACTTCAGTTCAGAACCTCTTCAGGCTGCCGCGGTGAGCCGTGCACGCGCAACGCCTGACGCAATTCACGCGCCAGCATCTGGCGCCACTCGGGCCGCAGGTAGCGGCCCACCATGACCCGGCGCCCCGCGCCGGTGAGTTCCAACAGGGAATCCTGGCCCTGGGCGGGCTCGACACGCAGCCAGTCGGCCCGAAACTCGGACCTTTCGACCCGGCTGCCCCAGTGGTGCTCAACCGCCAGCATCGAATTCTTCAGGGTGATGGTTTCGTGGTCAGCCGCATGACGGGCATAAACCAAGAAGGCCACGCCCAGCAGCACCAACTCCAGACCCGCAAAGTAAAGCACCGGAACCGCACCGAACCAAGCAAACACCGACGCGATGCCCAACGACACGACGCCAATGGCGAAATATGCCGCCAGGACCTGACGCGGAGCCAACGAACAGTTGCGGCGCATCACCCATCGCAATCCGGCGCCGTAGCCCTCGCCCAGGGGCGCCGCGCGCCACGGCGCGGGCCATCCCGGCAGCGGGTGGGCATGGAGAGAGGCGGAGGTCGACATCGGGTGTTACTGCACTGCCTCGAGCGCTGACTCAGAGCGCGACCGGCCTGTCAAGGAGGCTGCGGGCGCCAGGCTTTAGCGATCGATTTGAGATTGGACTCGAGTGTAACCGACAGGGCTGCGGCCGATCGAATGTCTGAGCCTGCCGATGTCCTGTCAGGATCAAAGCACGAGAGGGGCGACGAGGCGCGGGCTATCCCGGCCGCACATGGCCGTTGACCATTCGGCGCATGTCCTCCAGAGCAATGGTAGTCACTGCGGCCACGGCGGCGCGCGCCGCGGGCCTCACGGCATGCCCGTAGACGACCTCCACGCTCAGCGACAGGCGCCCGTCGGCCGACATTCGGGACCCCAGGGCCTGCAACACCCGCTCATACCAGGCGCGGCTGCGGCAGCCACTGTGCCGCTGGGGGTGGGCGTTGCGCCCCAGGGTGCGAAGTTCAGCCAGAGCCGCCCGCGGACTCTCCCAGGTCAGGTTGATGACCTCCTGATCCATGACCGGATCGACAAAGCCGGCGGCCAGCAGCTCGTCGCCCAAGTCGTGCATGTCGACGAACGGCTGCGTTGGCGGACCCCAACCCGAGTCGGCCCAAAGCCTGCGGCACTCACGCAGGGTGTCCGGGCCCAGAGTGCTGAACATCAAGATGCCATCCGCCTCCAACACCCGGTGCCAACGGCGAAGCACTGCAACCGGGTCCGGGTGGGCATGCAGCCCAAGGTTGGACCACAGCATCTGCGCCCGGCCCGCCGGAACCTGATCATCCAGGAAGGCCAGGGCGTTGCCGTCCGGCGGAACCGGCTCTCGATGACGAATGTCACCCCACACGGCTTGCCAAACCCGGGCCAGCGCAGCCAGCGCCGGCAGCCCGCGGCGCGGCTGCCGGGGCGCCGAGGCAGCGGCGCGGGCCAAGGCCCGAGCACTCTGCTCCACGGGAATCCAAAGCGCGGTGGGGTATGCCTCGTGGAGCACAGCTCTGGACTGGCCGGCCAAGGCGTCCCATTCGATGACCACCTTCGGCACCGAGCGGATGACCGACAGCCGCTGGGCCATCCGCCGGGCGACTTCGGTGTGCAGCCAGGGCAGCGGACGCCTGCCCTCGGCCCAGGCGTTGAGGGTCAGCCCCCAGGCCTCCCCCTGAGGGAGGACACGCGAGGGCGGGGCATCGGCGGACATGGCTGCGATCAGTATATTGAGCGCCATGCAGGGCCTGATTCCGACCCGCTGCCTGCTGTGCCTGAGCTGGACCCGCATCGGCATCTGCCAGAGCTGCCAACGCGCGCACACCCGCAGCCCGCAGGATTGCCCGCGCTGTCCGGGGTGCGCGATCCGTCTTCCCCTGGGCGTGCAAAGGTGCGCATCGTGCGCCCGGTGCCCGCCGCCGCAAGCCTGGACCTGTGCTGCGGTGGACTACGAGCACCCCTGGGACAGGGTGCTGCTGTCGCTCAAATTCGCCGGGCAGCCGCAATTGGCTCGAATGCTGGCGCCGATCATGGCGGCCGCGGTTCTGGCGCAGCCCGCTGCGGCGCCGCGGCCAAGCCACAGACTGCGCGTGGTGCCCATGCCCCTGTCACGGCAACGGATCGGCGCCCGTGGCTACAACCAGGCGTGGGAGCTCGCCCGGCATGTGGCCGGATGGCTTGGCCTGCGCGCCCGAGCGGATGTCCTGCAGCGCGCGGTGCACCTCCCGGGCCAAGCCGAGCAGGAACGCCATGCGCGGCTGTCCCGGATGCGCGGGGTGTTTGTGGTTCCGCCCTTGGGACGCGCCTGGATTGCCGGGCACACCATTGCCCTGGTGGATGATGTGGTGACCACGGGAGCCACCGCCGCCGAGGCGGTGCGGGCCCTGGAGGCTGCGGGCGCCGCGGCCGTGGTTGTCTGGGCTTTCGCCCGCACTGGCGAGCCGCAGGGCCCGGCCTGACGGATCTGCCGATACGACAATCCACCCCGATGTTCAACATTGTTCTGGTTCAGCCCGAGATCCCGCCCAACACGG
>CAYYYC010000240.1:0-3093 GCA_964475695.1 uncultured Rubrivivax sp. | reverse complement strand
CTTCGAAAACACTCTCATCGGTCTGGCTCATGTGGCCCTGACGGATGTCGGCCAGCAGATGCTCCATCCCCCTGGTCAGGCTTTCGCCCTGCGACTCCAGCGCCTTTTGCTGCGCCTCCGGGTTGAGCGCCAGGAAGTTCGCCGGACTGGACGCGTCGATCCACTGCTGCACGGCAAATCGGACACGCGCCTTGGTCTTGGCATCGCCTTCCACGGCCTCGGCCATTTCCATCAGGGTGCGGGCATTGAGCAGGTAGGCCCGCGCCGTGAAGGCGGCCCACGGGCTCTGGCTCCAGGCCTGGGCTGAGAACCGGCGGTCCTTGATCTGCCCGCCCGCCTGAGGCGAATGCAGCGCCTCGTTCCAGAGCGAGCCCATCTCCTGCAAGTAGCTCTGCTGCATTCGTGCCATCGCCTGCACGGGCAGGCTCAACCCCGCCAGCGAGTGCATCGCCTGTCCAACAGCATCGCCCAGGGCCTGCGCATCGGCGCCCATGCCTTGACCTGCGGAACTCTTCCTGGGCATCACCATCTCCTTTGTTGCTGCCTTGCCGCGTGCCCAGTGCTGACACGCTGCGCCACGCTTCTTCCGAGCGCCTTTCTCCCCACACTCTAGCCGGGATATCTTTCCCGGCGATGACAGGGGCCGTCCTTCGGGCTCCACAATCGGACTTTGGGCAACCGCTCCGGGTGCCCGCCCATTGCGCGCTCCCGCCCATGTACCTGGTGGCAATCGCCTGGATGTATGTCGTGCTGCTGATGGCCCTGGTCGAGGCGTCCTCTCCCCAGGGAACATTGCTTGGCGCCGCATTCACCTTCGTGCTCTACGGCCTGCTGCCCATGGGCATCGTCCTGTATCTGCTGGCAACGCCGGCACGCCGGCGCGCGCGCGCGGCCGCCCGGGCTTCAGGCGCGCAGCCAGACGCTGGCAGCCATGCGCCCGGTCTGCCCATCGCGCCTGAAAGAAAAGAACCGTGACTCGTCGCTGAAGGTGCAAAGGCCGGAGTCGGTGATCGCCGCAAGGCCGGCCGCCCGCAGGCGATCCTGAGCAAGTCCGGGGAGGTCGGCCCGCCAGCGCGCAGAGCCGTCGGCCCGGGGCGACCAGACAAAGCGGGCGTCGCATTGGCTCGGATTCCGGCCGAAGGCCTCGAGCACATCGACTCCGACCTCGAAGGCATGGGGCCGGATGCAGGGGCCCAGCCACGCCAGAAGTTCGGCGGGCTGCCCACCCGTGGCTCGACAGAGCGCGGAAACCGTCGCCTCAAGAACCCCGGCGGCGAGCCCCCGCCAGCCGGCGTGGGCGGCCGCGACGCCACGCCCCCGGCCGTCGGCCAGAAGCACCGGCAGACAATCGGCCACCCGCACGGTGCAGGCCACGCCCGGGCGGGTGGTCACGGCTGCGTCCGCACTCGCGAGGCTTTGCTCCCAGGCGAGCCATTCAGGCTCCGGGCTCTCGGGGTCGACCCGGCAGGCATCTAGGTCGAGCACCGCACTCCCATGCACCTGACGCAGGTGAACCGGCCGCACGGAGCGCATCTCCGGACCGTGTCGCAGCGCATGATCCAGCGCCCCAAGCCTGGTGCTCATCACCGCCCCCACGCGCGTGGGGACCCGCCAGTCCGGCGTGAGCCAGGGCGTCGGGCTCATGGTCCGAGCCCTTGCCGCGGTCCGCTCAGCGCCGGCTTTGCCGTTATTGGGCATCCGGACACGCCGAGGGCTGCGTGGCGGCGAAGGCCTGGACATCCATGCATTGGTCGAAGATGCGCATGACGGTGGGCACATGATCCAGGCGGCAGTCGAGGCGCCGAGCATTGAATATCTGCGGCACCAGGGTGATGTCCGCGATGGAAGGCGCATCGCCGTGGCAGAAGCGCCCCGTCTGCGGGTGCCCGTCAAGCTGGCGCTCCAACGCAGCCAGTCCGGTCTCCACGCAGTGCCGGTACCAGCGGGTCTTGTCATCCTCAGACAGCTTGAGCTCCCCGGTGAGGGAGCGCAGCACGCGCAGGTTGTTGAGCGGATGGATCTCGCAGGCCACATCGAGAGCCAGCGCCCGCACGCGCGCGCGCCCACGAGCGTCGGCAGGCAGCAGGGGCGGATTGGGGTGGGTCTCATCGAGGTACTCGAGGATTGCCAGCGACTGGGTCAAAAGCGTCCCATCATCTTCCTTCAGGCTCGGAACCAGACGGGCCGCCGAAACGGTCGCATAGGACTCGCTGAGGTGCTCGCCCCGAACGAGATGCACCGGGGTGTAGGTGTAGTCCAGGTTCTTGAGGGCCAGCCCGATGCGCACCCGGTAGGAGGCGGATGAGCGGAAGTAGTTGAAGAGTTCCATGGTTGTGCTCCGGTGGGGCCCTCAGCAGCATAGGGCCGGCTTACACTGACGATCATGCTCCTGAGCAAGCGGCCCCGAATCCAGCACTGCCGGGCCTGCGGCACGGCCGTAGCCTACCGTGTGCCGCCCGAGGACAACCGCGAGCGCGCCATGTGCGGCACCTGCGGCCACATCCAGTACGAGAATCCGCTGAACGTGGTGGGCACGGTTCCCGTCTGGCAGGACAAGGTGTTGCTGTGCCGGCGCAACATCGAGCCGCGACTGGGGTTCTGGACGCTGCCCGCTGGCTTTCTTGAACTGGGCGAGACGACGGCCGAAGGCGCGCGCCGGGAAACCGACGAAGAGGCCGGCGCGCTGATCGAACTCGGCCCGCTCTTTGCCGTGCTCAATGTGGTCCAGGTGGGTCAGGTGCACCTGTTCTACCTGGCCAACCTCCAGAGTGATGTCTTCAAGCCCGGCCCCGAGACCATCGAGGCCAAGCTGTTCACCGAGCAACAGGTGCCCTGGGACGACCTCGCCTTTCGAACCGTCCGGGTCACGCTGCGACACTACTTCGAATGCCGCCGCGCAGGCCGGTTCGATCTGCACTGCGGCGACATCGGCTGAGGCCACCGGTCACCGCCGGCTCGGCGGCAGGTCTGTGCAGGAGCCGTGGGCCACCTCGGCCGCCATGCCGATGCTCTCGCCCAGGGTCGGGTGCGGATGGATCGTCTTGCCGATGTCCACCGCATCGGCGCCCATTTCAATGGCCAGCGCGATCTCGC
>CAYYYC010000239.1:0-3104 GCA_964475695.1 uncultured Rubrivivax sp. | reverse complement strand
GATGGTAGCGCCAAATTCCCATTGATGGAGGCGATTCTCGACGCAGGCGCGCCGTACACCAGCGGGCCACAGTGGTTGTCCGAACATGTTTTACAAGGTCGGCACGTCCTGGCAGTGGCCGGAACCCACGGCAAAACCACCACCACATCGATGTTGGCCTGGGCGACAGGCCCCAGGATCTTGTAGGCGATCCCGGGCTCATCAGGCACGCCCATCACGGTCACCTTGGCCTCGTCACGGCTGAAGGCAATGGCGGACACAACGGCTTTTTCCATCTTGGCGTCTTCCTCAAAGGTGATGAGCGTCCCGGACCGGGCTTCCAGATCGATGTCGATATCCCAGGGCGTGAAGCTCGACAGGACTCGAAGAGGGACCCGATACTTGCCCGCAAATTCCACCGACCTGATCTGCAAGACCTTCGAGCCCAGGCTGGCCATCTCCAGCATTTCCTCAAAGCTCACCGAATGCATCCGTCGGGCCTGGGGCACCACACGGGGATCCGTCGTATAGACGCCATCCACATCGGTGTAGATGAGGCACTCATCGGCCGAAAGCGCGGCGGCCATGGCCACTGCCGAGGTGTCTGAGCCTCCCCGGCCCAGAGTCGTCAGGTTTCCCTCAGGGTCGACCCCCTGAAACCCGGTGACGATGACCACCTTCCCCTGGGCGAGGTCGGCCCTGATGCGCGTCTGGTCGATGCTTTCAATCCGCGCCTTGGTGTAGGCGTTGTCGGTCCTGACCGGGACCTGCCAACCGGTGTAGCTCACGGCCGGCACACCCTGAGCCTGCAGCGCGAGCGACAACAAACCAACCGAGACCTGCTCACCGGTGCACGCGATCATGTCGAGTTCGCGCTGAGACGCCGCAGTCACCTCGGCGGGCTGCAACTCCTTGGCCAATCCCAGGAGGCGATTGGTCTCGCCGCTCATGGCTGACGGCACCACAACCATCTGGTGACCGGCGGCCACCCATTTGGCCACCCGTTGGGCCACGCTGCGGATGCGCTCGGTGGACCCCATCGAGGTCCCGCCATACTTGTGAACGATCAGTGACATTGCAGAGCCAATTTCAGGGTAGCGAAGCCGGCTCACGCCTCGCCCGGCAAACTCCGGCAGGCTCTGCGGAAACAGGCAAAGGCGAAGATTCTAAACGCCGCCTGCCGCACCACCGGACCTGCGATCAGCCTGCAAGAGCGTCCGGCTCCCAATCGATCGTCCACCGCCCTTGCCGCGTGGCCACCCGCGCATCCAGCCCCAGACCGGCGACGAATACGATTGCTCCACCGGACTGCGTCAGGACTGGACCTCCGCGCTCCCACGCAGGAACCGCCCGAGCCTGGAACTGCTTCTTGAGCTCCCTGGGCGTGCCCGCGGGAGCAAGTGCAAAGCGGTCGGTTCCGACGCGCGGGCGGACCGTCAGAGCCAAGGGCAGGCGATGCGGCAGGCCAGGCTCATCCGGCTCGGCCCGCCGCAGCACGAGGCAGCCACTCCAACCCGGCAGGCGTCGCCGGCCACTGCGGCGCAGGACGAGTTCCAGCGCAGGCCTGATGGCCCCATCGCCCGTCAGAGCCGGAGCCCGAGCCGAGCCTTCGCCGCCCCCCCCGGCAAGGCTCAGTCGACCGCGGTACCAGCGGACCTCGGATCCGCGCTCAATCGGCCAGCGGGCAGCCGGGCTTGAAGCCAGGTCATGAGCGGCCAGTCGGTCCACCAGATTGGATGGCGCCTGCAGCCCCTGAAGCTCGAACCATGTCCTCAGAGCCCAGGCTCTGCGTGACTGAGACAGCGCCTGCCAAACCGTCAGGTCGAGCGCTGCCGAGCCCGTCGTCTCCGTCCACTCGGGCATCAGGGCCGCCAAATCAGCCATGGAATGCTCCCGCAGGGCCCACAAAGCCTCGGCACAACGCTGAGCAGAGCGGGCCAGCGAGGCAGACGCACTTTCAAAGGCATCCGCAAGCGCGGGCCAAACCTCCTGGCGAAGTCGACTGCGAGCCCAGCGCAAATCACCATTGCTCGGGTCGTCCACACAATGCAAGCCGGCAGCCGTGACCAGGGTTCGAATGGCCGGTCGCTCCTGCTGCAGCCATGGCCGGGCCATGCACACGCCATCCTGCCACCGCAGCGCAGGCATCGCGGCCAGACCCTGCGGGCCTGCGCCACGCAAAGCCTGCAGCAGGAAGGTCTCAGCCTGGTCCTGTCGATGGTGCGCCAAAAGCAGCAGATCCAAGCCCAGACCACGAGCCAAACGGCACAACACCCGGTATCGCTCAACTCGAGCCCACTCCTGAACGCTCTGGCCTGGGAGCGGGGCCCCCGACAGGCGCTGCACTTTCAGAGCGATCGGCTCCCGATCCGGGTGAAGGTCGGCCCAACGCCTGAGTTCGGCTTCGATGCGCGCAGGCCATGTGTCGGCGACCGGCTGAAGACCGTGGTGAACATGGAGCGCCCATGTCTTCAATCCCGCAGCGCTGGCATGCTGCCAAGTGACCCAGAGCAGCCCCATGGAGTCCGAGCCACCGCTGACGGCGACCGCGAGCCCGGCGTTCTCAGGGGTCGCAGCCCCTCCAGGGTTGTTGCGGCTTTTGTGGTTGTTGCTGCTCTTGCGGCGCCGCGAAGCCTCGCTTGACCGCAAAGGCGTCGCGCAATGCCGCTCAGCGCGGACGGGTGTCCGTGTAGCGCCCATAGGTCTTGAGACGCTCATGTCTGCGCTGTAGCAGCTCTTTGGGCTTGAGGTCAGCCACCTGCCGAAGTGCGTCCGACAGGCCGCGCTTGACAGACACCGCAACCGCCTTGGGATCGCGATGAGCCCCTCCCACAGGCTCGCTGATGATCTTGTCGACTTCCTCGATAAGGGAGCCGATGGCGTAGGCCCACACGTACTGCCCAGCCTTCTTTCCGGTTAAAACCTCGGCGATCTCGCCCTTGTCTTGAATTCGATGCTTAATGAAGAGCTGTTTGCTATCCGTTAACAGCACCATGTCGCTTGGGTTCTTGTGGAGCTTGGGGAGCTTCTTGCGGAGGTAATCGATACCTCTGCGGAATCGGTTTACCGGTAATCCCTCTCTCTTCATGCGGAAGAGCCAGCAGAGGAGGATAAGGTCCGGGTAA
>CAYYYC010000238.1:1036-3117 GCA_964475695.1 uncultured Rubrivivax sp. | reverse complement strand
ACCTCAAGCGACATGATGGCCATGAGGTAGAGAAGCCCGGCATTGACATTGGCCAGCGCCACATCCGGCCCGAATGGCACCACCGCCCACGCCGCCAGGGCGGGCATGATCGTCATCACCGGCCCCAGGAAGAACAGCCCCTTGTTTGCGGCCGTGGGACGGATGATTTCCTTGAAGACCAGTTTGACCGCATCAGCGATCGGTGTGAGCAGTCCCCAGGGACCAACCCGGTTCGGCCCAGGGCGCACCTGCGTCCAGCCGATGGCCTTGCGCTCCCACAGGGTGAGGTAGGCCACGCAAGCCATCAGCGGCAGGATCACAGCCATGATCTTGGCGACGCTCCAGACAACCAGCCAAAGCGTTGGCCCCAGCGCTTCGTTGCCCCAGTGATGAAGGTTCTCAAGCATGGTCAGACACCGGAGACTTTCTCCACCCTCAGGCTGCCGAACATCGGCCCCAGCGCAGCGGTCGCGGAATGGCCCGCAGGAACGCACACCACCCCATCAGCCAGGCTCGGTTCACAGTGGGCCGCCAGGATGACCTCCGCCGAACCCTGCCGCACTCTGACGAAGTCGCCAGGTTGGAGCGCCAACTCCTCCCACAGTCCCCGAGGAATTCCGGCATGGGGAGGACGGGCATCCTCGGTGGCCTGCAGGCTGGGCGAGCGACGCACCAATGGATCGGTCGAATAGATCGGCACCGGACTCAAGCGCTCCAGTCCGGCTGCGCCAGAGGTCAGCCTGGGCAGGCCACTGACCGAGTTCGACAGACGCTGCGCAAGCAGCGAAAGGTCGCCCAAGGCCTGGGCGCGGACTTCCTCCACGGTCTCCTGGTCAAACCCGGGCAGGCCAAGCAGATTGCCGAGCACACGCAGAACCTTCCATGCCGGCCGAGTCTGACCCAAGGGCTTGACCACCCCCTGGAACGCCTGGAGGCGAGCCTCGGCATTGACAAAGGAGCCCGCCGTCTCGGAGAAGGGCGAAATCGGCAGCAACACATCGGCGTTTTCAACGCGAGCATCCCGGAACGAAGTCATCGCCACGACCAGGCCCGCGCCCGCCAGGGCAGCCGATGCCGCAGCGCCGTCGGCTCCGTCCCACTGCGGCTCCACATTGAGCAAGAGCAGCGCCTTCATGGGTTGGCCCAGCATCTGGGCGGCATTCAGGCCACCGGACTGCGGCATCGCGCCCGCCATCTGCGCACCGACGCTGTTGGCCGCCGCGCCGAGAAATCCGGTGCGCACACCAGTGTGCTGAGAAATGAACTCGGCAAGTTGGAGCAAACCCAGCGCTCGGGGATGCTGCTCGGCCGCCAGTCCGAGCAGGATCGCACCGCGCTGGGCACCGAGCAGAGATTGAGCCACTGCCGCTGCGCCAGGGAAATCCGGCACTTCGGGCATCGGCCGATCCAGGCCCTTGGCCTGAGCCACCGAATTGGCCACCGCCGCCAACACATGGACCCACTCGGAGGGACGCGCGATGAGGTTGTGCTCGATTGGCATCAGCCATTCATCGCTCACCGCGCCGATGCGGGAGATCCTCGCGCCTCGGCGGGCGGCCTGGCGCAGGCGCTGCGCAAACAGGGGATGGTCCTTGCGCAGAAAGCTGCCCACGACCAGCACGCGATCCAGGCCGCTGAGATCCGCAATGGGCATCCCCAGCCAGCGCACGCCACCGCTGTGCAGCGAAAAATCGCTGTGGCGAAGACGATGGTCGATGTTGTCGCTGCCCAGGCCACGCACCAACTTGGCGAGAAGGTGGAGTTCCTCGACCGTCGAGTGGGGCGATCCCAGGGCACCGATTGATGCGGCGCCAAACTCCTGACGGACCCGCCTCAGTCCATCGGCCACGTAATCCAAGGCCTGCTGCCAACTCACAGGCAACCACTGCCCGGACTGTCGGATCATGGGCTCGGTCAGGCGCTCCGGGCTGCTCAGGGCCTCATATGAGAAGCGGTCCCGGTCTGCCAGCCAGCATTCGTTGACGGCCTCGTTCTCCAGGGGCACCACACGCATCACCCGATCACCCTTGACTTGCACCACCAGATTCGCGCCGGTGCTGTCGTGTGGGCTGATGCTCTTG
>CAYYYC010000238.1:675-1026 GCA_964475695.1 uncultured Rubrivivax sp. | reverse complement strand
CGGGAGAGCTCCCAGGTGCGGGCGCTGTAGCGAAAAGGCTTGCTCGTCAGCGCGCCGACCGGGCAGATGTCGATCATGTTGCCTGAAAGCTCGGAAGAGACGGTCTGACCGACGAACGTCGTGATCTCTGAGTGCTCTCCGCGATGAAGCATCCCCAGTTCCATCACGCCGGCGACCTCCTGCCCGAAGCGAACGCAGCGCGTGCAATGAATGCAACGGCTCATCTCCTCCATGGAAATCAGCGGGCCCACGCTCTTGTGGAATACGACCCGCTTTTCTTCGCTGTATCGAGAAGAGCCTCCTCCGTATCCCACGGCCAAGTCCTGCAACTGGCATTCGCCGCCCTGGTCG
>CAYYYC010000238.1:354-660 GCA_964475695.1 uncultured Rubrivivax sp. | reverse complement strand
TTGTGGTAGCAGAAGTGCGGCACAAAAACGCCCGCCGCCTCGGCTGCATGCATGACCATGCTGCCGGGCTCGACCGAGACCTTGCGGCCGTCCAGCTCGATCTCCACCAGATTGCTTGAGACTTCAGACATAGGCCGGCACCATGCAGGACTTGTGCTCGATGTGGTGGACAAACTCGTCACGGAAGTGCTTGATCATGCCGCGCACGGGCATCGCCGCCGCATCCCCAAGCGCACAGATGGTGCGTCCCTGGATGTTGTCGGACACGGAGTTGAGCAACTCCAGATCCTCCATGCGCCCCTGCCC
>CAYYYC010000238.1:0-344 GCA_964475695.1 uncultured Rubrivivax sp. | reverse complement strand
TCTCTCGATTCGGTCCACCATCCGCCAAAGCCATCCGGTTCCTTCGCGGCAAGGGGTGCACTGGCCGCAGCTCTCATGCTGATAGAAGTAGCTCAGACGCAGGAGGCTCTTGACCATGCAGCGCGTGTCGTTCATGACGATGACGGCCCCAGAGCCCAGCATCGAACCCGCCTTGGCGATGGCGTCATAGTCCATCGTGATGTCCATCATGATGGATGCCGGAAGGACCGGTGCCGAGGATCCGCCCGGAATCACCGCCTTGAGCGCGCCGCCACGGACGCCACCGGCGAGATCCAGGAGAGTTGCGAAGGGCGTGCCCAGCGGCACCTCGAAATTTCCCGGCT
>CAYYYC010000237.1:0-3124 GCA_964475695.1 uncultured Rubrivivax sp. | reverse complement strand
CACGACGGCCGCGTCACCACTCGCCTCGAAAAGCTTGAGGCTTGCCTCTCGAGATCACTCCTCAGTTTAGCCCGAAATGAACCCCCGCCAACACGGAGCCCCGACGGGATCACTGCCTGGGAATCTCCCCCGGCCTTCCTGCCGGAGACACGGCTGACGCGGCAGGGCTGGGCACTGCGGCTCCCGGGATGGCCGCTGACGCTGCGGGAACAGGAACCCCTGAGCGCTCCAGGACGCTGCTGGCGCCCCCGGCGGCCTCGCGAGGCGTACCGTAGTACGCCAGCCCGAGAGTGGACAAGAAGAAAACCGTCGCGCATGCAGATGTGATTCGCGACAAAACGTTGGCGCTGCCGGTGGCGCCGAAGAGGCTGCCGGAGGCGCCGCTCCCAAACGATGCGCCCATGTCGGCTCCCTTGCCGTGCTGGAGCAGCACCACGCCGATCATCAGGAGCGCAGAGAGAATCTGAACAATGAGCAGGATATTGACGAAGATTTGCATGATGACTCTGCGGAGGTTGACCGGATTGAAATGATGGGGACGCCGCGCTCAGACGGCCGCCCGACAGACTGCCACGAAGTCCGCCGCCTTGAGCGACGCGCCACCGATGAGGCCGCCGTCGATGTCCGGCTGCGAGAACAGGCTGGCGGCATTGTCGGCCTTGACGCTGCCTCCATAGAGGATCCGCATGGCTGAGGCCCGCGCGGTGGCGGCGCCCAACTGTGCACGCAACACCGCGTGCACAGCCTGGGCCTGCTGAGGGGTGGCGGTGCGACCAGTGCCGATGGCCCAAACCGGCTCGTAGGCCACAACCATCTCGCTCACGCAATGGCCCAGTGCCTGGATGACTGCCGACAGCTGGCGCTTGACCACCACATCGGTTTGGCCAGACTCGCGCTGCTCGAGCGTCTCGCCGACGCAAACGATGGGGGTCATGCCCTGACTCAGCGCAGCCTTGGCCTTGAGCGCGACCAGGGCGTCGGATTCGGCATGCATCGCCCGACGCTCCGAGTGACCGACGATCACATAGCGACAGCCCAGCTCACGGAGCATCGATGCCGCAACCTCGCCGGTGTAGGCACCCTGGTCGTGGGAAGACACATCCTGAGCGCCCCAATGGATGTCAGACGAGGCCAAAGAAACGGCGGTGTCTGCGATGAATACGAAAGGCACGCAAACAGCCAGTTCGCATCCGAATGGGCGGGCGCCAAGCACGCTCGAAAGCAGTTCGGCGTTGGCCGCCCTGCTGCCGTGCATCTTCCAGTTGCCAACCACCAGTTTTCTGCGCATTGAACCCTGCCCCGAACCGTTTCCCAGTGACTGTCCAAGCGTGGCGTCACCACGCCAGCATGATCTTGCCGACGTGAGCACTCGACTCCATCAGGCGGTGAGCCTCCATGGCGCCGTCTTCCGAGTCCGCATTGAAGACGCTGTGGATGACGGGGCGAATGGTTCCATCCGCGATCAGCGGCCAGACTGAGTCACGCAGGCCGCGCGCCAGTCGGGCCTTGTACTCGAGCGACCTCGGCCGCAGCGTCGAGCCGCTGATAAGCAGGCGCTTGCGCAGGAGCAAGCCGCAGTCCAGGGAGCTGTCCACGCCGCCCTGGGTGGCGATCAGCGCCAACCGTCCGTCGACCGCAAGACACTCAAGCTCGCGAGCGATGTAGGGGCCGCCGACCATGTCCAGCACCACATTGACGCCGAGCCCTCCCGTGAGCCTGAGTGCCTCGCCGGCGAAATCCTGCGTCCTGTAGTTGATCGCGTGGTCAGCGCCCAGGCTCAGGCATTGCTGGGCCTTCTCATCACTGCCGACTGTCACGATGACCCGGGCGCCGAACGCCTTTGCCATCTGGATCGCCGTCACGCCAATGCCGCTGGACCCTCCCTGCACCAACACCGATTCCCCGGCCTGCAGCCGGGCGATGTCGAACAAGTTTTGCCACACGGTGAAGAAGGTCTCGGGCAGGCTGGCGGCCTCCAGATCGCTCACGGTGCCAGGCACCGGGAGCACCTGCGCCGCAGGGGCGACACACCACTGCGCGTAGCCACCGCCCGCCACCAGGGCGCAAGCCCGTTGGCCCAGGGTGAGCCCAGCCCGCTCCAGTGCCTCTTGTGAGCCGGCCTCCACCGTCCCGGCCACTTCGAGGCCGGGCAGGTCAGACACCCCAGCCGGCATGGGGTACAGACCCTTGCGCTGCAGGACATCCGGGCGGTTGACGCCAGAGGCCGCCACGCGAATGAGCAGCTCATTCGGGCCCGGCTCAGGCCGAGGGCGTTCGGTGAGCCGCAGGGACTCCGGCCCGCCAAAGGCGGAAACCTCGATGGCCTTCATCAGGGGGGACACGCGCTGACGGTCAGGGCCTACTGCTGCTGCCCCTGGCCGGGATCCGACCCGGCGCCCTCGCCACCACCCGCAGCGCCTTCGGCGCCGAAATCGGACTGATGGGCGGGCCCACGCCGCTCGCTGCGCTCAGGCCTTTCCGCACGATCACGACGCGGTCGATCCCCGCGGTCACCTCCGCGGTCACGCCTGGGCCTGTCTTCCTCTTCAGGCATCCCTTCAGGCCGCTCGAGCAGCGCCTTCATCGACAGCTTGATTCGGCCCTTCTCGTCAGTCTCCAAGACCTTGACCTTGACGATCTGGCCCTCCTGAAGGAAGTCCTCGACCCGCTCCACCCTCTGGTGCGCAATCTGGCTGATGTGCAGCAGGCCGTCCTTGCCCGGCAGGATGTTGATCAGCGCGCCGAAATCAAGGATCTTGGTGACCGGGCCCTCGTAGACCCTGCCCACTTCCGCCTCGGCGGTGATCTCCTCGATGCGCTGGCGCGCCAAGGCAGCCCGATCGCCATCGGTCGATGCGATGGTGATCGTGCCGTCCTCCCCGATGTCGATCGTCGTTCCCGTTTCCTCCGTGAGGGCCCGGATCGTGGCTCCGCCCTTGCCGATCACGTCTCGGATCTTCTCCGGGTTGATCTTCATCGTGTACAGGCGGGGGGCGAATGAAGAAAGCTCCTGGCGGGCGCCGCCCACGGCCTCCTGCATTCTGGAGAGGATGTGCATCCGGGCCTCCTTGGCCTGCGCCAGAGCCACCTGCATGATTTCCTTGGTGATGCCCTGGATCTTGAT
>CAYYYC010000236.1:252-3144 GCA_964475695.1 uncultured Rubrivivax sp. | reverse complement strand
CTTCAGTCCCGAATACTTGGCCCCGTGGTTTGATGCGGTAGAGCGTGACCTGGGCATTGCACCCTGGACGGTGGCACCGAATGAGAACAACGAGGCCCTGCGGCGCGGGGGCCAGCGCCTGGGCATCGCCGTCGAAGTGATCAGCCGCAATGTGCGGGGGTGCTGGAATCTGGGCTACTGCGGCATGGGATGCCCCACGAACGCCAAGCAGTCCATGCTGGTGACCAGCATCCCGGCCGCCCTTGGCCGCGGCGCGCAGCTCCTCCACAGCGTTCGGGCGCACCGCCTCTTGCACCGCGGCGAGCAGATCACCGCGCTGGAGGCGTTGGCCATGGACTCCAGCGGCGTGCACACCCGTGCGGTGCGCATCACCGTGCAGGCCGAGCATTTCATCGTGGCCGGTGGCGCCGTGAATTCACCTGCCCTGCTCCTGCGTTCGCAGATTCCCGACGAGAGCGGCCTGCTCGGGCACCGCACCTTTCTCCACCCCACTGTGGTGGCTGCAGCCCTGATGCCGCAGGATGTGCGGGGGGATGCGGGTGCGCCGCAGAGCCTGTACTCGGATCACCATCTGCAGACCCAGGCCATCGACGGGCCCATCGGCTTCAAGCTGGAGTCCGCGCCGCTGCACCCTGTCCTGTTTTCGACCACCCTGCAGGGTTTCGGCGCCACCCACCGGGCGCTGATGCGGGGCTTCTCCCACACCCAAGTGCTGCTGGCGCTGATGCGCGACGGGTTTGCGCCCCAAAGCCGCGGTGGCCAGGTGCGGCTGCGGGCCGACGGCAGTCCGGTGCTGGACTACCCGTTGGACGGATTTGTCTGGGATGGCGTTCGTCGCGCATTCAGGGCGATGGCCGAAATTCAGTTCGCTGCGGGTGCGCGAGAGGTGACCGTGGTGCATGAACAGGCGACCCTGTGGCGGGATTGGGCGACTGCCCGGCGAGAGATCGACCAACTCGACCTGCGGCCGCTGCTGACTCGGGTGGTCAGTGCCCATGTGATGGGGGGCTGCGCGATGGGCGCCGACCCGCGCCGCTCGGTGACCTCACCCGAGGGCCGGGTGCATGCGCTGCGCAACCTGATGGTGGCCGACGGCAGCCTTTTCCCCACGAGCCTGGGCGCCAACCCCCAGGAGACCATCTACGCCGTGGTGCGGCGCCAAGTCAGCCAATGGCTGGCCAGCCGGACTCGGCAGACATCGATGCCCAACACAGGAGCCCGCAATGAGCGACCCACTTGAGCAGCAGTTCCAGCAGGCCGCAGCCGATGCGCAGAAGCTGACTGAGCGGCCCAGCAATGAGGTGCTGCTGCGCCTTTATGCCCTGTTCAAGCAGGCCACCGAAGGCGATGTGCAGGGCGAGCGCCCGGGCCTGGGCGACTTCAAGGCGCGCTTCAAACACGACGCCTGGGCCTCCATCCAGGGCATGCCGGCCCAGGAGGCGATGCAGGCCTACGTCGACCTGGTGGAGTCCCTGAAGTAGCCCCAAGCCCCCTGGGCCTGTCGGTTGGCAGGTCAACTTGTTGGCATGCCAACTGTCTCTTAAACTCCGCCCCACCATGCGCTCCGTCAGCCGTTTACCCCGCGACCCGCAGGCTCCAGGGCAGGCTCCACCGCCGGAGCATCTGCGGCTCGAGCGCTACGCGCCGGCCTACATCAATTGGATTTCCAACAAGCTCTCGCGTGGGGCCTCGCAGCACTACCTTTCCCTGTTCGGCGTGGGCATCGAGGCCTGGCGGCTTCTGGTGGAACTGGCTGCGAAGGGAACGACGACTGCGCAGGACGCGAGCAGGGCGTTGGGCATGAACAAGGCCTCGGTCAGCCGCGCCATGAAGTCGATGCAGGCTCAGGGGCTGATCGCGCTGAGCCTGGACAGCAGCGACGGCCGGCTGCGGCATGCACGCCTGACTCCCAAGGGTCGCAGCCTGCACTTGCGGATCGAGGAGCTGGCGCTGCATCGCGAACAGGCTTTCCTTTCGGTGCTCGGCGCCCATGAGCGCGAGCTCCTGCTGGGCATGCTGCGCAGGCTGCATGACCACATCCCGGAGGTCGAGCGCCAAACCCAGGACTTCATCTCGCGCCGCCGGCTGGCGGGCAGGATGCCGAGGGACTGATGCGCGTGATCAAGACCCAAGTGGTGATCGTCGGCGCGGGCCCCTCCGGCCTGCTGCTGGGCGCCCTTTTGGGGCAAGCCGGCATCGACAATGTGGTCGTCGAACAGCGCAGCCCCGAATATGTGCTCGGGCGCATCCGCGCCGGCGTCTTGGAGCAGGGCACTGTGGGTCTGCTCGAGCGCGCCGGAGTGGGAGAGCGCCTGCACCGCGAGGGGCTGCCGCACGACGGGTTTGACCTGTGCTTTGGAGGCCAGCGCCACCGCGTGGACCTGCGCCGGCTGACTGGGGGCAAGCGTGTGGTGGTGTACGGGCAGACCGAGGTCACCCGCGACCTGATGGCGCAGCGTCAGGCCCAGGGGCAGTCGTCCTTTTATGAGGCCCAGGATGTCGCGGTGCATGACATCGACACGGCCCATCCCCGGGTGAGCTTCTCCCAGCAGGGCCAGGCCTGCGAAGTTCAGGCCAGCTTCATTGCCGGCTGCGACGGATTCCACGGCGTATGCCGCGCCAGCGTGCCCCAGCAGGCCCTGACTCTGCATGAGCGGGTCTACCCGTTTGGCTGGCTTGGCGTGCTCTCTCGCACGCCGCCTGTGGCCGATGAGCTCATCTACTCCAACCACGAGCGCGGATTTGCCTTGTGCAGCATGCGCTCGCACAGCCTGTCACGCTATTACGTGCAGTGTCCGCTCGATGACCAGGTGGAGCACTGGAGCGATGACGCCTTCTGGGACGAACTGCGCGCCAGGCTGGATCCCGCCGCGGCGGCCAGCCTCGTCACCG
>CAYYYC010000236.1:0-242 GCA_964475695.1 uncultured Rubrivivax sp. | reverse complement strand
TGCCCGATGGATGACAAGGTCTCGGACTGGAGCGACGAGCGCTTTTGGGATGCGCTGCGTTTGCGCCTGGACCCGGACCTGGCCGAGCGCATCGTGACCGGACCGAGCATCGAAAAAAGCATCGCCCCCTTGCGCAGTTTTGTCGCCGAGCCGATGCGCTTTGGCCGCCTGTTCCTGGCCGGTGATGCCGCCCACATCGTGCCGCCCACCGGCGCCAAGGGACTGAATCTGGCGGCCAGCGA
>CAYYYC010000235.1:0-3173 GCA_964475695.1 uncultured Rubrivivax sp. | reverse complement strand
AACATCTTTCCTGGCGACATGCTTTGGAAGAACTTTGGCGTCACCCGCAATGGCAAGGTGGTCTTCTACGACTACGACGAGATCGAGTACATCACCGACTGCAACTTCCGTCGGGTCCCGCCTCCCCGCACCGAGGAGGAGGAGATGAGCGGCGAGGTCTGGTATGGCGTGGGACCCAAGGATGTCTTTCCCGAGACCTTCGGGCCATTTCTGCTGGGCAACGAAGCCGTGCGCGAGGTGTTCATGAGGCACCATGCCGACCTTCTGGATGTGGGCTTCTGGCAATTGCACAAGGAGAGGATTCAGGCCCGCCATGTGATTGATGTCTTTCCCTATGACCCCGAGCGGCGCTTTCAGGCCCAGGCTGAAGGCGCCACTCGCACCGCGCCCGCCCGAACCGGCGGCATGCCCTTCACATCCTGAGAGGAGTCCCCATGTCTGACCCCATCGTCATCGCATCGGCCGCCCGCACGCCCATTGGAGGGCTGCTGGGTGACTTCGCCGGCTTGAGCGCAGCCGATCTCGGCGCGGTGGCCATCAAGGCGGCAGTGGAGCGTTGTGGGGCCGCCTTGGGCTCGGTTGACGAGGTGCTCATGGGCAACTGCCTGATGGCCGGACAGGGCCAAGCACCGGCACGCCAGGCCATGCGAAAAGCCGGTCTGCCCGACAGCACCGGCGCGGTAACTCTGTCCAAGATGTGCGGCAGCGGTATGCGCGCGATGATGTTCGCCCATGACATGCTGGCCGCAGGAAGCGCCAAGGTGATGGTGGCCGGGGGCATGGAGAGCATGACCAACGCCCCCCATCTGATGTTCGCCCGCAAGGGCGTGCGCTACGGCGCCACCCCGATGTTCGACCACATGGCCCTGGACGGCCTGGAGGACGCCTATGAGCGGGGCAAGGCGATGGGATCCTTTGCCGAGCAGTGCGTGGCCCGTTATGGATTCACCCGCCAGCAGCAGGACGAATACGCGATTGCGTCAACCACTCGGGCCCTGCAGGCCGCAAAGAGCGGAGCATTCGACTGGGAGATCGCTCCGGTCACGCTGGCCGGCAAGGCCGCAGAGACCATCGTCAGGCATGACGAGCAACCCCTGAAGGCCAAGCTCGACAAGATCCCCCTGCTCAAGCCCGCCTTCAAGAAAGACGGCACGATCACCGCGGCCAATGCGTCCAGCATTTCCGATGGCGCTGCTGCGCTGGTGATGATGCGCGAGTCCACAGCCCGGCAGATGGGCCTGCGCCCACTGGCGCGCATCGTCAGCCATGCGGTGCACGCCCAGGAGCCGCAGTGGTTCAGCACCGCGCCCGCAGGGGCCATCCGCAAGGTTTTGGACAAGGCCGGCTGGCAAAGCGGCGATGTGGACCTGTGGGAGGTCAACGAGGCGTTTGCCGCCGTCACGATGGCCGCGATGGTCGAGTTCAGTCTGTCGCACGATGTGGTCAATGTGCACGGGGGCGCCTGCGCCCTGGGGCACCCAATCGGCGCGTCGGGCGCCCGCATCGTGGTCACCCTGATGGGCGCGTTGCGCCACCGTGGCCTCAAGCGTGGTGTGGCCGCCCTTTGCATCGGCGGCGGCGAGGCCACGGCCCTGGCGCTGGAGATGCAATGATCGCCCATCGCCTCTGTCCCCCGCCGCCTGGGCCGCGGTGCTGAGCCCTGCAGGAAGGAACCCTCCCCATGAATGTCCTGATCATCGGCGCCTCCAGAGGCATCGGCCTGGAACTGGCCCGGCAGCATCATGAAGCCGGGGACACCGTCTATGCTTCGGCCCGCGGCCAGACCGGCATCGCCCGCCTCAAGGAACTGGGCGTCAACACGCTGGTGATCAACACCGCCGACGCGTTGGGCTGCTCGGGCCTGGCCTGGGGGATCGACGGCACTCGATTCGACCGAATCTGGCATGTCGCCGGCGTCTATGGTCCCCGCACGGCCGGCGTCGAGACACCGGTCGAGCAGGATTTCGATCTCGTCATGCACACCAACGTGCTGGGCTTCATGAGATTGGCATCCCAATACTTCGATGCTCTGGCCGAGGCGGGGCGCATCGGTGTTCTGTCCTCCAAGATGGGCTCGATCGGCCTGCGTGCGGGGCCCTCGGGCTGGACCTACCGGGCATCCAAAGCCGCGCTGAACTCGGTGGTCAAGGATGCTGCCCTGGTGCTTGGGACCCGAGGCATGGTGGTGTCCTTTCACCCGGGTTGGGTGCAGACCGACATGGGGGGAACCGGCGCGGACATGCCCGTGGAGCGCAGCGCATCGGACCTGCGCCGAACGCTGGAGTCGCTCAGCCCGGCCCAGACGGGGGGCTTCTTCAACCACGACGGCCAGCCTCTGGCCTGGTAGCCGCGCAGCGCGCACGGAGCCAAGACCATGCTGCTGTCGCAAGACCACCGGGCCGTCCAGGATGCGGTGCGCGCCTATGTGCAGGACCGGATCGCGCCCCATGCGGCGCGCTGGGACAAGGAGCGCCACTTCCCCGCTGCAGAGCTCCAAGGCTTGGCCGAGCTCGGCTGCTATGGGGTGACGGTGCCCGAGCAATACGGCGGCGCCGGGCTGGACCATCTGGCCCTGGCCCTGATCCTCGAGGAGATTGCCGCAGGCGATGGCGGAACCTCCACGGTGGTCAGTGTCAACAACTGCCCCGTGTGCTCCATCCTGTTGGCGTGGGCCAGCGAGCCGCAGAAGCAGCAGTGGCTGCAGCCCCTGGCCGGCGGGCGCCTTCTGGGAGCGTTCTGCCTGAGCGAGCCGCATGTGGGCTCGCAGGCGGACGGCCTGAAGACGACGGCCGTGCGGGACGGCGATGGCTACGTGCTCAACGGCGTCAAGCAATTCATCACCAGGGGCAAGCATGCCGATGTGGCCATCGTCATGGCGGTCACGGACAAGGAAGCCGGAAAGCGCGGCATCAGCGCCTTCATCGTGCCCACCGCAACGCCGGGCTATGCGGTGGCACGCCTGGAAGACAAGCTTGGCCAGCACAGCAGCGACACGGCACAGATTCGCCTGGAGAACTGCAGGGTGCCCGTGTCCCATCGGCTGGGTGAGGAAGGCATGGGGCTGAAGATCGCGCTCTCTGGTCTGGAGGGCGGGCGCATCGGCATTGCCGCGCAAAGCCTGGGCATGGCTCGGGCCGCCTTCGAGGCGGCACTGCGCTAGTCGAAGGAGCGAG
>CAYYYC010000234.1:0-3178 GCA_964475695.1 uncultured Rubrivivax sp. | reverse complement strand
CGCGAACCAGCTGGCCACGAAGATGATGTGCAGGGCCTTGACCCAGAGGTAGGACTGGCTCATGTCGTGATTATCGTCAGCGGCCACGCCCGGGCAGAAAACGGTGCGAATCAGCCAGATCGGCGACGGATTCGAAGCGGCCATCCACGCGTTGGCGCACCTGGGGCCAGAGGCTGAGCAGCAGCTGCGCCGTGGCCAGAGCGTCAGCGGCTGCCTGATGGCGAAGCAGACATTCGATGCGATGGCGCTCGAGGCAATGATCCAGAGTCCGGCGCCTTGGGTCTCCATGGATCACTGCTGCCAGGGGCTCGAGATCCAGCCACGCATTGGGCAGGACCTTGCCCAATGCGGCGCGTGTGGCACGATCGATCATCGTCTGATCGAACGCGCTGTGATAGCCCACCAAGGGCGAGGTGTCTGCAAACGCAGCCCAGGCCTGCAGGGCCTGTTGTGGCTCCACGCCCTGGCTCTGGGCTCCCACCCCAATCCCATGGATCAGGATGTTGGCCTTGTCGACCCTGCGCGCAACCGCATCAGGTTGGCGGATGAGCACTTCGAAGGAGTCTCCCAGGGCGATCCGCGGTCGCCTGGACGCCTCATCGAAGTGGACCGCTGTGGCAGCGATGGCCAGCAGTCGGTCGCGCGCCGCGTCCAGCCCACTGGACTCCACATCCACCACCAACCAGCGGGTGCAGGCCACGGGCGCCGGGCGCACTGAGTCACGGCGGCGCAGCCAGGTCCACAAGCTTGCGGCCATGCCTCAGCCCCGCCGGTAGTCCATCTCGACTTCCTGCTGCAGGCGGCGGACCAGGCGAAGCGTTTCCTTCAGGATGCGCTGGTCGATGTCATTGAGGGTGTCGAGCCGAATGTGGTTCGGGCCCGCCGCGGGCGTGGCCGATCCGGCGCCACCAATCTGCGCCCGCAGGCGCAGCGTCTGCAGAAACTCGAATCCGCTCACCCAGGCTTGGGCATGATGATCGGGCACGGACTTGAGCCGTGCCACGGCCAGGAGGCGGCGCCGAGTGTTGACCTCTGCCACGCCGGCGGCCAGGCTGCGCAGTCTGGCCACGGCCACAAAAACCGCCGTGCCGTGCAACTTCACATCCAGCATGGGCACGCCATCCACCGTCTCGGACTCGATGCCGCCAAGCCACCCCAGTGCAGCGGGACTGCGCAAGACCTCCTCGGCAAGCTGGCGGCAGAAACGCGGGTTGGCCTGGGCGCGCTTGGCAATCAGTTCCCGCAACGGTTGGGCCAGCGCCAGATTGCCCGCCAGCGGCCTGAGGTCGAAGTAGATGCTGGCCGCAAGCAGATCCTCGGGCGACCCCTGCTCGATCCAACGTTCGAAGCGCCGCTCCCACTCCTGCGGGGTCAGGCAGCATGCGGGGTTGCGCGCCATGACATTGCCCTTGCACAGCGGGAATCCACACGCGGCCAAGGCTTCGTTGACCTCGTGGGCGAAGGCCAACCACTCAAGAAGACCAGCCCGTTGTCCTGATCGGTGGCCACTGTCTGCTCCGAGCGCCCCTCGGAGCCGAATGCCAGCCAGCAGGCCTTAGACAGGTCACGGCCGTGGGAACGCGCCGTCACCGCCACGATCTGTTGGGTCAACACATCGTTGAGGTGGCTGATGAGCTCGGTGAGCTGCTGGGCCTGGACGCCTTGGGCCAGCAGGGTGGCCGTGAGCTGGCGGATGTCGGCGGCGGCAGCCTCAAAGCCCTGAAGATTCTGCGCGGTGCGGATTGCCGAATGAACCTGCTTGATTGAGGTCTGGTGCAAGGCAAAGAGGTCGCGTTCGGTCACCACGCCCACCAGACTGCCCTCCCGGGTGACCGGCACATGCCGCAGGCCCTGGCGCGTCATGAGGAGAGCGGCATCGGCGGCGGTGTGCTCGACTGTCAGGCTCAGGACCGGGTGGCTCATCACCTCACGCACCGGATCGGTCAGCGGTCGCCCGGCCAATGTGACCCGGCCCACCACATCGAAGCGGGTGAGGATGCCCACCGGCGTCCCGGCGTCGTCCACGACATGCACCGAATCCCGGCGCTGATCGTGCATGAGCCTCAAGGCATGCTCGATGGAGTCGCCCTGTCGGCAGGCCAGGGCCGGGCGGCGAATCAGGTCCCCCAACCGCCTCTCCAACCCTTGGCTGGCCAATGCCGCAGACGCCTGCTCCAGTTGCATCGCACGGCGCGAGGCCTCCACGAAACGCAGCATCTGCCGGGACAGAAGCTCGGCCAGAGGCCCGCTTTGACCGGCCAAAGCCTCCACCGCATCTCGCCTGACCTGCAGACAGAAGGTGTCTGCGTTGGCCCTGAGGGTCAGCCCCACAGGGCGCTTTCCCATGAACGCGGCCACGGGGAAGAGGTCCCCGGCGGCATAGTCGATGTTGGCATCGTAGACGCCCTGACCGTGGCGCAGTCCAGTGACCGAACCCTGGCGCAGAAAAAACAGGGAGTCGACCACGCCGCTTTCGGGCCGAAGGATCACTTCCCCGGGCGCGAAGTAGACCTCGGTGGACTCGGACAGAAATTTCTCGACATGCTCCGGGCGCATCTGCGAGAACGGCAGGTAGCGGCTCAGGCGTTCCCGCAGCGCCAGCGCCAGCGCCGCCGAAGCGATGTGGTTGCCGCCGCGTGCTGCCGGATATGGCGTGGGATCGCTTGAAGCCATGACGCCCGCTCCAAAGTCTTGGCGGGCTGACCGCCCGGCCAGGGGAGCCAACTCCACTGACGCCCCGGACTGTGATGGTAGCGCCGCCTCGCCCGCAAACGCCAAACGGTGCTTGAGAAAGCGCCAAAAAAAAGGGCCCCGATTGCTCGGGGCCCCTTGGAGCTGTCAGCCCGCAGCAGCGGGCAGCAGTCGCCGGCGATCAGGTCGCCTGCGTGTTGATGTCACCCTTGATGCTGGGGTAGCGCACATGCTCGATGAGCTCCTGGATCTCCTGCTTGGGAGCCGGCGTGAACAGGCTCACCAGGATGATGACCGCAAAGCCTACGGGCACGCCGAACAGTCCCGCCGAGATGGGCAGCACGCCAAACCACAGGTCCACCGGCTGGGTCACGCCAAAGATGGTGCGCATCCAGGCGTGGTTGGTGGCCATGTAGTACAGCGTCACGCCAAAGCCGGCGATCATGCCCAGCACCGCTCCCGCGGAGGTGGCGCGCTTCCAGAAGAT
>CAYYYC010000233.1:0-3231 GCA_964475695.1 uncultured Rubrivivax sp. | reverse complement strand
CCACCAACCACACCCTGTTTCAGAGCATCTACTTCTTCGACCCCAATGGCCACCGGCTGGAGTTGGCCTGCGACAGCAGCACCCCGGAGATGATGCGCCGTCTCGATGAGGTCAAGTGGGCGATGCTCGACGAGTGGGCGCAAACTCGCCGAGCCCCTCGGCACGCCGCCTGGATGCACGAAGCGCCCCCGCCGAAATGATCGGCCACGCGAACGATCCGAACACCCACGCAACTCAGGAGCAAGCCATGATGCAAATCGGCAAAAGAAAGACCCTCGCTTCCCTCTTCGGCTCGGCGGTCTTCGCCTGGATGGTCACAGGCCTGACGCTTTCAGGCGCGATCGCAGCGCCGGCGGCCATGGCGCAGACAGGCGCCGCTCGAATCCTGGTGGGCTTTCCGCCCGGCGGTGGCACCGATGTGATCGCCCGTCTGCTGGCCGAGCGGCTCAAGGATGAGATGGGCCAGGCGGTGATCGTGGAAAACAAGCCCGGCGCGGGAGGACAACTGGCCGCGCAGGCGCTCAAGGCTGCGGCCCCCGATGGGCTGACCGTCATGCTGTCCCACGACCACACGGTCAGCATCATTCCGCTGACCATACGCAACCCGGGGTTCGATCCGTCCAGGGACTTCGTGGCCGTGGCCGGTCTGGGCACCTTCGTGAATTCGCTCGCGCTCTCGGGCCGCTCGGGCATCGGCAGCTTCAACGAGTACCTGGCCTCGGTGCGGGCCGCCGGCAACAAAGGCAGTGTGGGGGTGCCCGCGCCCGCCTCGCTGCCGGAGTTTTCAGTCAAGGCCTTGGCCGACCGCCACAAGCTTGATCTCGTCCCGGTCCCCTATCGCGGCAGCGCATCGATGATCGGCGACATGTTGGGCGGCCAGATCATGGCGGGCACCGGATCAATCCCCGATTTCATCGAGCACCACAAGACCGGCCGGCTCAAGGTGGTGGCTGTCATGGGCAGCCAGCGGGACAAGACGCTGCCGGAGGTGCCCACCTTCGCCGAACTGGGCATCAAGGGCTTCGAGGAAGTCGCCTACTACGGGCTGTTCGCGCCGGCGGGAACTCCGCGCGCCCTGCTGGACAAGTGGTCCCAGGCTCTGGCCCGGGTGCTGGCTCGCCCCGACATCCAGGAGCGGTTGTCCGCGATGGGGATCACGGTCTCGCACATGACGGGTGAGCAACTCTCGCAGCGGGAAAGAGCCTATGCGCAGGCGTGGTCGCAGGTGATCAGGGCCAGCGGCTTCATCGCGCAGTGACAGGCGGCGGGGACGGTGACAGCGACGGCGGCCGGGATATCAACCACAACCCGCCGAAAGTCAGCGCCCCGTTGAGCAGCAGGAGCTCCAGCCCGATGCGCCAGGAGCCCAGCCACTGCGCCTGATTGAAGTCGACCACCGCGCAGGCCAGCGGCGCGGCCAGGGCCACCAGCGGCACCCAGCCGTCACGCACGATGCGGCGGGTCAGCCAGCCAAAGGCAAACAGCCCGAGCAGCGGGCCGTAGGTGTAGCCGGCCACCTTCAGGATGAGCATGACCATGCTGGCGTCATCGACCCATCGAAATGCCAGCACCAGCAGCAGGAACATCAGCGCGAAGGCGGCGTGCACCCACCGCCGGATCCCCTCGCGTCGGGCTGGGGCGAGGTCCTCGCGCCGCTCAAAGCGCATGAGGTCGTTGCAGACCGAAGAGGTGAGCGCGGTCAGTGCCCCATCGGCGCTCGGAAACAGGGCCGAGATGAGCGCGACGATGAAGACCACCTGCACCAGCGGTGAAAGATGGCCCATCACCACCGCGGGGAAGAGGCGATCGCCCAGCGCCGGGATCTGGGCCGACTGTGCGAACAGCGTGAGCAGGCCGCCGAGGAACAGGAACGCCAGGACCACCGCCTGCATGGCCAATGCCATGCAGACCATGTTGAGTTGCGCGCCCCTGAGGGTGCGCACCGAGATGTTCTTTTGCATCATCTCCTGGTCAAGCCCAGTCACCGCCACGGCGATCACCGCGCCGGCCACCAGCTGCTTGAGCCAGAACTCGCGCGCGGCGGGCTCCGTCCCCCAAAGGCGGTTCAGGCCCTGTCCGTCCATGGCCGCCCAGGCCTGAGCGGCCGAAAGGTCCAAGGCCTGCAGCACGAAGACGATGCAGGCCCCCAGACCGAAGAGCATGCCCGCCGTCTGCAGCGTGTCTGTCCAGACGATGGTTCGCACCCCGCCGCGCCAGGTGTAGGCCAGGATCATGGCCACCATCAGCGCCGCCGTGGCCTCGAAAGGCACGCCCCAGGCCGAAAGGATCACATCCTGCAGGATGCGCACCACCAGATACAGACGCGCCGTGGCACCCAAAAGGCGTGAAACGATGAAGAAGAGCGAGCCCGTGCGCCACGAGGTCGGGCCCAGTCGCTGCTCAAGCCAGGCGTAGATCGACACACTGGCCAGCCTGTAGTACAGGGGCAGCAGCACCGCGATGATGAAGGCATAGCCCAGCAGGTGGCCCAGCACCACCTGCCAGTAGCCAAAGCCGTGAATCCCGACCGAGCCCGGCACACTGATGAAGGTCACGCCCGAAAGCGAGGTACCGATCATGCCGAAGGCCACCAGCGGCCACGGGCTGCGCCGGTCGCCCAGGAAGAAGCTGCGGTTGTCCGCACCCTGCGATGTCTTCCAGGCCACCGCAAACAGCAGGGCGAAGTAGCCGGCCACTCCCCACAGCAGCAGAACTGGCGTTTCCATCATCAACCGGTGCGCTTCCCAAACACGGCCGGAGAGCCCCGGCGCCCGCCGGCGCAATGTAACAGGGGCAGCGCGCACGCCCGCAAGGGCCAGTGGTCGGCTGATACACTTTTGCCCTTTGGCCGGTGTAGCTCAGTTGGTAGAGCAGCGCATTCGTAATGCGAAGGTCGGGAGTTCGACTCTCTTCACCGGCACCAATGATGACGGGTGTTAGCAGTTAAGTGGCCGCTAACACCCGTTTGCCTTTTGCGGGCCATGTAGCCACCATGCAGCCAAACGAACGGGGAGCTGGCGGCGTTTTGCTCGAATGCTGGGTCAGCGTATTTGGCTGAGTCAATGCGCGCGACCGCTGGGAAACCGTTTTTCCTGAGCGTCAAGTCACATCCGATCGAGCCCATCGGATCAAGATGTGCCAAGTCCTGGAAAGCGCCAAAGGTCCCACGCTGCCCGAGGCAGACGACATCCTTGCCGAGCGTGGCGTCTCGGTGGTGCCCGACGTCATCAA
>CAYYYC010000232.1:0-3232 GCA_964475695.1 uncultured Rubrivivax sp. | reverse complement strand
TTCCCCAGCAAGTCGCTGGCAGGCGTGGGCGTGATGTTCTATGTGCTGCTGGCGTTGCGCAGCGAGCTTCGCCGACGGGGCCGATTCGGCGAGCTCGAACAGCCGCGGCTCAACGAGCTGCTGGACCTGGTGGCGCTGGGCACGGTGGCCGATGTCGTGCGGCTCGATGCGAACAACCGGCGACTGGTGGGACAGGGCCTCAAGCGCATCCGCAGCGGGCGCATGCAGCCAGGCCTGGCCGCGCTGTTTGCCGTGGCCGGGCGCGACCCCTCGATGGCCACGGCACAAGACTTCGGCTTCGCGCTGGGGCCCCGCATCAACGCCGCCGGGCGGCTGTCGGACATGACGCTGGGCATCGAATGTCTGCTCACGGACGATGGGACGCGGGCAGCCGAGCTGGCCCGCTCGCTGGACGCCATCAACCGGGAGCGCCGCTCGGTGGAAGACGGCATGCGCCAGCAGGCCGAGCGCCTGGTGGCTGAATTGCGCGTCCCGGGAGTCGGGCCGGCGCCACCCTCAGGCCCGCTGCAGGCCACGCCTGTCGCCCCCGCCCTGGCCTTGTTCGACCCGAGCTTCCACGAGGGCGTGGTGGGCATCGTGGCCGGAAGGCTCAAGGAGCAGCTGCACAGGCCGGTGTTCGTGTTCGCCCGCGGCCAGGACGGCATGCTCAAGGGCTCGGGCCGGTCCATCGAAGGATTCCACCTGCGCGACGCTCTGGACTTGATCAGCAAGCGCCAGCCCAACGCGTTGGTGCGCTTTGGCGGCCACGCAATGGCGGCCGGCTGCACCCTCAAGCCCGATTGCCTGGAAGACTTCCGCCAAGAGCTGGAGGTCGTGGCGCGTCAATGGCTTGACCAGGCCACCCTGGAGCGGCGGCTGCTGATCGACGGCGCCTTGCCGACCCAACACTACAACGCAGAGGTCGCGCGGATGCTCCACGCCCAGGTTTGGGGCCAGGGCTTCGAGCCGCCCCTGTTCTGCGAGCGAATGAGCATCCTCAGCCAGCGGCTCGTGGGCGAGCGCCACATGAAGCTGCGGGTGAGGCCCGCGCACGACCCGCGCGCCTTGCCGCGCGAGGCGATCTGGTTTCAACGCACGGATCCCCTGCCTGACGAGGCGCATTTGGCCTACAGGCTCGAAGTCAACGAATGGCAGGGCCGCGTGCAGGTGCAGATGGTGGTGACGGCGGCTGCGCCATGACGATCGCCCTGGACATCCTCACCAACGCCGATCTGCACTGCCATTCCGACGTGTCGGATGGCACGCTCAGCCCCGAGGCGCTGGCGGCCCGCGCCAGCAGACGCGGCGTGCAACTGTGGTCATTGACCGACCACGATGAAGTCGGCGGGCAGGCCCGTGCGATCGCCGCCGCCTCAGATCTGGGTCTGCCCTACCTCACGGGCACCGAAATCTCCGTGACATTCGCGGGGCAGACCGTCCATGTGGTCGGGCTTGGCATGGACCCGTCGGACCCCCAACTCCACGACGGGCTGGCCGCAACCCGCAGCGGGCGCCAGGCGCGCGCACGCGAAATGGCCGACCAGCTGGCCCGGGCGGGCCTCAAGGGCGCCTTTGAGGGCGCGCTGCGCTATGTGGGCAATCCCGAACTGATCTCGCGCACGCATTTTGCGCGCCATCTGGTGGAGACTGGCGTGTGTGCAAGCACCCACGAGGTCTTTCGGCGTTACCTCACGCCGGGCAAGCCTGGCTATGTGCCCCACCGCTGGGCTGGGTTGGGAGAGGCGGTTCGCTGGATCACCCAGGCCGGCGGCGTGGCCGTGATCGCCCACCCGGCCCGATACCGCTACAGCGCCATCGAGGAGTACGCCCTCTTGAGCGAATTCAAGCAGCACGGCGGGCAGGCCGTGGAGGTGGTCACCGGCAGCCACACGGCCGCCGAGTGCCAAGCCTATGCCGGGGTGGCGCTCGAGTTCGGGCTGTATGCCTCGCGCGGCAGCGACTTCCATTCACCCGAGGAGAGCCGGGTCGACCTGGGCGGACTGCCCGGGCTGCCCGGCTCGCTCAAGCCGGTGTGGGAACTGTTGGCGCCTCGGGGCATTTGGCCGGCCTAGGCTGCACAGAGACAGGCCAGGAGGCCGCCGTGGCTCAGTACTTCGAGATCCATCCCCACAACCCGCAGGCGCGCCTGATCGAGCAGGCGGCGCGCATTCTGGATCAGGGCGGGCTCGCGGCGATCCCCACGGATTCCAGCTATGCGCTGGTGTGCCATCTGGACGACAAGTCGGCCGCGCAGAGGCTGCGCCGCGCGCGTGGCGTCGATGACAGGCACCACCTGACACTGCTGTGTCGCGACCTCAGCGAGCTCTCCAGCTACGCCCATGTGGACAACCGCCAGTACCGGCTGCTCAAGCTGGCCACTCCAGGCCCCTACACCTTCATCCTGCAGGCCACCCGCGAAGTGCCGCGCCGGCTCAGCCACCCATCCCGACGAACCATCGGCCTGCGAGTGCCGGAGCACCGGGTGACCCAGGCGCTGCTGGAGCGGCTGGGCCAACCGCTGTTGGGCACCACCCTGATCCCGGCTGGCCACAGCGACCCGCTCAACGATCCCCAGGAGATCCGCAGCCATCTCGAGCATGAAGTGCAGCTTGTGGTGGACGCGGGCGCCTGCCCGATGGAGCCCACCACCGTGATCGATCTGAGCGCCTCAAGCCCGGAACTGATCCGGCTGGGCCGCGGCGACCCGAAGGCGCTGGGGCTGATGGCGGCCTGAGAGCGGGCTCAGAGTCGCCAGACCCGCAGGCCCATGCCGCGCAGGGGTTCGGGGTCGAACATCGCCTTGACATCGATGAGGGTGCCGCCCGGCTTGAGCGCCGAGCCCACCTGCTGGGCCGAGAGCTGTGCAAACTCCCGGTGCGCCACGGCTGCCACCAGGGCATCGCAGGGCGGCAGGCTGTCCAAAGCGTGGAGCTCTATGCCCAGTTCGCGGGCGGCTTCGCCCGCATCGGCCTGGGGGTCGCAGACCACAACGGCGACACCGTAGGACTCCAGTTCCCGAATGATGTCGATGACACGGGTGTTGCGCAGGTCGCTGCAGTTTTCCTTGAAGGTCAGGCCCAGGACACCCACCCGAGCCCCCTTGACATGCGTGCCCTGCGCGATCATCGACTTGATGGTCTGCTCGGCGAAGAACTTCTCCATTCCATCGTTGATCCTGCGCCCGGCCGCAGGTTGGCCGCAATGCTCAGACAGGCCTGCTGCAGCGGACTGA
>CAYYYC010000231.1:3011-3241 GCA_964475695.1 uncultured Rubrivivax sp. | reverse complement strand
CCGGCTCTGGCCGAGGTGCAGGTCGCGCTGGAGACAGCCGTGGCCGAGGTCACGCAGCTCAGCGGCTACGAACTCAAGCGGGTGCTGCGCACAGGCACCGTGGCCTCGACCGACAACCGCAAGTGGGAACTGCTCCCTTTCCGTGGGCCCCACAGCACCCCGGCACGCCGCTTCAGCCAGAGCCGGGCCGTGGCCCTGGACATGGAGAGCGCCACGATCGCAGCCAACGG
>CAYYYC010000231.1:0-3001 GCA_964475695.1 uncultured Rubrivivax sp. | reverse complement strand
TCGCTTCCGTGTGCCCTACGGCACCCTGCTGTGTGTGAGCGACAAGCCGCTGCACGGTGAGATCAAGCTCCCCGGCATGGCCAACACTTTCTACCGCGAGCGGGTCGATCAGCATCTTCGGATCGGGGTGCGCGCCATCGAACTGCTCAGGCGTGCTGGCATGGGCCAGCTGCACTCGCGCAAGCTGCGCAGCTTTGCCGAAGTGGCCTTCCAGTAGGCGTCCCCGCCGAGATTCAGAAGGCTCGGGGCCGCACCCGGGCGGCGGCCTGCTTGGCTGCCTCGCGCGCCGAGTCGGTGTTCTCACCCCGCGCCAGGGCCACGCCCATGCGTCGCTTGGCATGACTCTCGGGCTTTCCGAAAAGACGCAGGTCCGTCCCCGGAATGGCCAACGCCTCGTCCACGCCGTGGAACACGACCCCCTGGGCCTCGATGCCGCCGTAGATGACGGCGCTGGCGCCCGGGTTGCGCAGCCGGGTGTCGACCGGTAGCCCGAGGATGGCGCGCGCGTGCAGCTCGAACTCGCTCTGCCATTGGGAGCACAGGGTCACCAGCCCGGTGTCGTGGGGTCGCGGGCTGACTTCGCTGAACCACACCTGTTCACCCTTGACGAAGAGCTCAACGCCATAAAGGCCCAGCCCGTCGGGCTGGCCCTGAAGCCCGCGACCGAGATCCTCCGTGACGGCGCGGGCGATGGCCTGGGCCCGCTCCAGGGCCATGGCAGTCATCGGCTGGGGCTGCCAGCTCTCGACGTAGTCCCCGCCGACCTGCACATGCCCGATGGGCTCGCAGAAATGGGTGTGGATCGCCCCATCGGCGCCGCGCGCGCGCACAGTCAACAATGTGATTTCATAGTCGAAGTCGATGAATCCCTCCACGATCACGCGGCCCTTGGACACGCGCCCACCGGCCATCGCGTGCTGCCAGGCCTGGGCCACATCGGTCGGCCCATCGACTCGGCTCTGGCCCTTGCCTGAACTGCTCATCACCGGCTTGACGACGCACGGATAGCCCATGGGCGCGGCGCCATCGGTCCCGGCGATGGCCGCCTGGAGCTCTGCCAGGGAGTCGCAGAACCGGTAGGGGCTGGTTGGCAGGCCCAGCGCCTCGGCGGCCAGCCGGCGGATGCCCTCGCGGTCCATGGTCAGTCGCGCTGCCCGCGCGGTGGGCACCACGCGCACCAGGCCTTCGGCCTCGAGGGCCTGAAGCTCGGCCGTGGCGATGGCCTCGATCTCGGGAACGACCCACAGCGGACGCTCCTGCTCGATGAGCAAGCGCAGTTGCTGCGGGTCGCTCATCGTGATCGTATGGGCATGGTGGGCCACCTGGTGGCCCGGGGCGTTCGGATAGCGGTCCACCGCGATCGTCTCCACCCCCAGCCGCTGCAGGGAAATCAGCAGTTCCTTGCCCAGTTCGCCGGCGCCCAGCAGCATCACGCGTGTGGCACGCGGGGAGAGAGGTGTTCCAAGGGTGGTCATGGGGCTTCCCGGGGACAAAGCGTGATCCTAACCAAGGCCCGGCCTACACTCGCCGGCAAGGTGCCGACAGAAAGTCCGGTCCACCCCGCTGGCATCGGGCCCAACTTGCGGCAGTGCCAGCCGATGCAATCGCTTCCGGAGTCATCGTGAACGCCCAAGTCCCCGCCCCGTCCGTTGAAGTTGCAGGCCGCGACGCGGCCCCCGCCCACCCCTGGCTGGCCCATTACCCGCCCGGTGTCGGCGCCGCAGTGGATCTGCCCCCGGCGCTCACGCTGGTGGATGTCCTGGAGGACTCGATGCGCCGCTACGCCCATCGGCCGGCCGCCCGGTGCCTGGAGCGCACCCTGAGCTTCGGCCAGATTGACCAGCTCTCCCTCGCGCTGGCGGCCTGGCTCCAGTCCACAGGGCTCAAGCATGGCGACCGAGTGGCCATCATGATGCCCAACGTCCCGCAGTACATGGTGGCCATTGCTGCGGTCCTTCGCGCCGGTTTTGCGGTGGTCAATGTCAATCCGCTGTACACCGCCCGGGAACTCGAGCATCAGCTCAAGGACTCGGGCAGCCGCGCCATCATCGTCCTGGAAAACTTCGCCCACACGCTTGAAGAGGTGATCGACCGGACCGACGTGGAGCATGTGGTGCTCACCGGCCTGGGCGATTTGATCGGCTGGTGGAAGGGGCGCTTCGTGAACTTCGCAGTTCGCCACCTGCGCAAGATGGTGCCCGAGTACCGACTGCCCCTGGATCGCGGCCGAACCGTGACTCGGTGGCGCCAAGCGGTCGAGATCGGGCGAAGCCGCTCGCTGCAGCGGCCGCAGATCACGCCTGATGACGTGGCCTTCCTCCAGTACACCGGCGGCACCACCGGCGTGTCCAAGGGCGCCACCCTGCTGCACCGAAATGTGGTGGCCAATGTCCTGCAGACGGAAGCCTGGTTCAAGCCCAAGCTCGACGAGATCGGCGAGCGGCAGCTGATGATCGTCTGCGCCCTGCCGCTCTATCACATCTTCGCCCTCACGATCTGCTACCTGATGGGCGCGCGCATGGGCTCCCAGAACCTGCTGATTCCCAACCCGCGGGACATCCCGGGCTTCATCAACACCCTGCGCAGCGTTCGGGTCAACATGTTTCCGGCGGTCAACACACTGTTCAACGCGTTGGCCAACGAGCCGGAGTTCGCCAAGCTGGACTGGTCGGGCCTGAAGGTCAGCAATGGTGGCGGCATGGCGGTGCAGCAGGCCACGGCCGAGAAGTGGATGCGCATCACAGGATGTCCGGTGGTCGAAGGCTACGGGCTGAGCGAAACATCCCCGGTGGCCACCTCCAACCGGCTGGATCTCAAGGAGTTCAGCGGCACGATCGGACTGCCGATTCCCAGCACCGAAATCGCGATCCGCGATGATGACGGCCGAGATGTTCCAATCGGCCAGCCCGGCGAGATCTGCATCCGTGGGCCTCAGGTGATGGCCGGCTATTGGCAGCGTCCCGATGAAACGGCCAAGGTCATGACCGACGACGGCTTCTTC
>CAYYYC010000230.1:0-3260 GCA_964475695.1 uncultured Rubrivivax sp. | reverse complement strand
CCGGCGCCCACGGGCGGGCGGGGCAGCGGCAGCGGTTGGGCGTGGGTGAAGAAGGTGGCGCTTCGAGTCTGCGCCACGGGGGTGTGGCGAGTGATCTGAGGCGACGCGGCTTGCTGGGCAAACAGCGGTGCGGCAAACAAGCCCGCCAACCCGGCCGCCACGGCGCGAAAAACCAGCATCCAACTTGACCTGTCCATTGAAATCCCGCCTTCCCGATCGACCGTTTGGACGGCAGAGTCTGCGGAGTAAGGTGATCAGCGGATATCAGCGTTAACCCTAGCCCAGGGGCTCATCATGGCGGTGCGTGGTGGCGAACCAACGCGGCCCACAACGCCGCCCGCTCCGCACCCATGGATGTCTTTCCCACCTGCGCCGTCTCGTTGGCCGCCAGGTGCACCATCACCAGTTTGTGCTGCGGGTCGATGTAGATGGCTTGCCCATAGACCCCCAGCAGGGCGAAACGCCTGTGGGGCCCGGGCAGAGTCCACACTTGGTAGCCGTACCCAAAGTAGGGCGTGGCCTTTCTGGGCGCGAAGGCCGCCGGGTGCTGCCGCCAATCCGTGGCCTCAACCAGAAATGCTCGGGGAACGATCTCGCCGAGGTGCGGCTTGTCGGGCCGGGTGCCGTCGTTGGCCAGGAGAATGCCCAGACGCGCCCAGTCGCGTGCCGTGGCGTTGAAATTGCCCCCGGCGCGCTCCAGGCCGGTGGAGTCGGCACGCCACAGCGACGAGGCCTCCGCGCCCATCGGCTGCCAAAGCCTGGGCTCCAGGAAGGCGCTCAAGCCCTGGCCAGTGGCCCCGCGCAGGACCAGAGCCAGCATGTCGGTCTCGGCGCTGGCGTAGTTGAACACCTCGCCGGCCGGATGCGCCCGCTGCGTGATGACCCGCGCGCCGGCGGCCGCACCGGCCTGGCGCGTGGCCGCCCCAAAGCGTGCCAGGTCATCCTTGCCGTCGTAGCGCTCCTCGAATCGGGCCCCGGAGGACATGCGCAGCAATTGCCTGACGGTGGCCTGGCCGTAGATCGTGCCGGCCAACTCCGGCGCGTAGCGTTGGGCCTCATCGTCCAGGGAGGCGATGCGGCCCTCCCGCAGCGCCAAACCCACCGCCAGAGCCGTGATCGTCTTGGCCATCGAGTTGGAAAGGAATCGATGGCTTGGTGTGCGGTCGTACTGATAGCGCTCGACCTGGATGACCCCATCCTTGATCACGAGCAGGGCCATGACGCGCTGGCGCCTCATGTAGTCATCGATCGTCAGGCCGGCTTGTGCGCCGGTGGCCCAGCGGTAGTCGGGCTCCTGCGGGGATCGCGGCAGGGGCATGGGCTCGGAGGCGGGCTTCATCTCCCGGGATCGCCCATTGAAGATTCCGGGAATCTCGCCCTGGTGAGTGAAGGAGCCCACGCGAACGCACTCATCGAAGAACCAGTTGCGCGTTGCGCCGGCTGTGCCCACGGGGTAGCCCTGGTCCTTGCAGAGCGCCTGTGTGTCGGGTTGGGCCAGCGCCGATCCGGCCCAGACAAGGCAGGCCCACACAGCCCGCCGGGAATCGTGCGTCATCAACTCAGGCTCCTTGTTGGGTCAGCGCTTGATGCCAGCCGATATCATGGGCGCGCCGTCTTCATTGCGGCCATGGGATCAACCCGCGCGCAGAAAGGCTTTGCATGCGTCCATCGGCAATCACGAGCCCGCTTTCCATCGGACTGCTGTCCGGATTTTTGCTGGTGGCTGGGCCGGGCCCTGCCGCGGGGCAGGACACGCCGGGGTCCACGCCGGCGCAGGCCGCCCCGCCGACGGGCGCTGCGGCAGACCCGGCCAAGTTGGCCGATGGCCTGCGGCGGGCCACAAGACTGTTGGGCACGGCCATGGCCCGCATCGCCGATGTGGCCGGCCTGAGCCCTGTCTCCCAACGGTTGACCGAGCAGGTGGAATGTCTTGGCGCAGAGCGCTGCCGCGTCGGCGACTTGGCCAGCCTGGTCATCGCGGTGGCGCCCGAAGTGGAAGCGGCGCTGGACAGGCGGCTCGCCTCCGAAGACCCCCCGACGCCCCAGGAGCGAGACCAAATGGCCCGGGCCGTGGTGGCCATGGGGTCGGCCACCCTGGCGTTGCGCTCCATGGCCGAGTCCTTCAGGGGCATGGACCGCTCAGCCCTGAGTGGGGCTCAACTCGGATTGCTGAGTGCGGGGCTGCCCGTGCTGCAATCCGGCAGCCGCCTTGCCTCGATGCTGGGCAAGCTTCGGTCGCTGGGCCAAAAGTGGAATTCATCCCCGACCGCGGGTTGAATGACCGGCCTTAAGGGTTTGCCCTTGCCGGCTGCCTGCGCGGCCGCCCGACAGGGCAAGGCGGGGACTTGCCCCGGGTGATACCCCTGTTGCGGGTCGGGCGGGTGCGCTCAGAGAATCCGGCGCAATTCATCGATATGCAGGAGTCCCGCAGCCATGGACAAGCCTTGGTTGGCCCACTACCCGGCCGGCGTTCCCTCTGAAGTCAAGACCGACCTCTATCCATCGCTCGTTGAGCTCGTGGACAAGGCGCTGTCGACCCATGCGGGCAAGGACGCCTACGTCTTCATGGGGCAGCGCTACACATTCGCCCAGATCGACGAAGCCAGCCGGGCGATGGCGGCCTATCTGCAGTCGCTGGGGCTTCAGCCGGGTGAGCGGGTGGCGGTGATGATGCCCAACGTGCCGCAGTACCCGGTGGCCGTGGCCGGGATCCTTCGCGCAGGCTGTGTGGTGGTCAATGTCAACCCGCTCTACACGGCCCGCGAGCTGGAGCACCAGCTCAAGGACTCGGGTGCCAAGGCGATCATCATCCTGGAGAACTTCGCAGCCACGCTGCAGCAGATCCTGGACAAGGTGCCCACGCAACATGTCGTGCTCGCAGCCATGGGTGACATGCTCGGGCTGATCAAGGGAACGCTGGTGAATTACGTGGTGCGGCACAAGCGCAAGATGGTGCCCGCCTATTCGCTGCCCCAGGCCGTGGGGTTCAAGTCGGCGCTGGACCTGGGTCGAACTCGCCCGGTCAAGCCTGCGGCCGTGGGGCCGCACGATGTGGCCGTGCTTCAGTACACCGGCGGCACCACCGGCGTGAGCAAAGGGGCGGTGCTCTTGCACCGCAATCTCGTGGCCAACCTGCTGCAGGCCGAGGCTTGGTACCAGCCGGCCCTGAAGAAGATCCCGCCCGGCGAGCAGATCGTCACGGTGTGCGCCTTGCCCCTGTATCACATCTTCGCCTTCAACGCCAACATGCTGCTGGCCAT
>CAYYYC010000229.1:2976-3355 GCA_964475695.1 uncultured Rubrivivax sp. | reverse complement strand
CACCACCAGCAGCGCCTCGGGGTCGCCCGGCTTGATGGAAAGGCTGTCCACCAGATGCTTGAGAAGCACGGGAACGCCCACATTGGCCAGCTTGGCCGCCACCATGAAGGCCAGTGCCAGGCCCACTCGCCAGCGGTAGCGCCACAGATAGGGAAACAGCCGCCTGAGCGTTCCCCAGTCGGAGCGTCGCTGCCCGGGGAGGGCCGCCTGGGCGGGGTGGGAGGGTCGGTGTGCCAAAGCGCGCGTCCACACATTCTCGCGCGGCGCTATGCTTGCCCGATGAGCCTCGCCAATCCCCCCGACCCGCGCCTTTCCGAGCCGGCCACCCGGCTGCCCACCGACAAGGAACTGGTGCTGCGCGTGATCCCCATGCCGGCCG
>CAYYYC010000229.1:2473-2966 GCA_964475695.1 uncultured Rubrivivax sp. | reverse complement strand
CGGCGCGGTGCTGCCGGTGCGCCGGGCCCGCGGGCGGCTGGCCACGGTTGCGGTGAACCAGTTCATCTTCAAGCAACCCGTGAAGGTGGGGGACCTGCTGAGCTTCTACGCCGAAATCGTGAGGGTGGGCAACACATCGATCACGGTTGATGTCGAGGTGTATGCCCAGCGGCTGCGCGATGGCGGGGAATTCGCCGTCAAGGTGACTCAGGCCACCCTGACCTATGTGGCGACCGACGAAAACGGCAGGCCTCGAGCGGTTCCCCCAGCGTGAGCGCCGGCCCGCACGGGCCGGCCCAGGTGCAGAAATGAACCGCTATCCCCTCTGGAAGAACGCGACGGTGATCGTCGCGCTGGTCCTCGGCCTGCTGTACACCCTGCCGAATTTCTTCGGGGAAGCGCCTGCGGTGCAGATCTCCAGCGCCAAGGCGACCGTCAAGGTCGAGGCTAGTCTGCTCAATCGCGTCGAGCAGGCCCTGACCGGCGCCAGCAT
>CAYYYC010000229.1:0-2463 GCA_964475695.1 uncultured Rubrivivax sp. | reverse complement strand
GCGGCGGGAAATCGCCGGAGAATTTGTTCGTCTCAGAACTTGCTGAAGTCCGGCCTGCGCTTCTCGAAAAAGGCCTGAAAGGCCTCCCGAGCCTCAGGGCTGCGCAGCCCCCGGGCAAACTGGTCGGCTTCCGCCGCAATCGCCGTGTCCACGGCCTCGGCCGGCCAGCGGCGCATCAGCCGCTTGGTCTCGCGCACAGCCGTGGGGGGCAGGCCGTTGAACCGCTCGGCGACACGTCGGGCGTGGGGCAACACCTCGGCCGCAGGCAACACCGCATTGGCGAGGCCGCACTCGACCGCCTCCTCACCGGTGAAAGGGTCGCCCAGCATCAACTTCTCGGCGGCCTTTCGCGGCCCCATCAGCGCAGGCACCAGCAGGCTCGAAGCGAACTCAGGCACCAGGCCCAGGCTTACGAATGGCATGGCCAGTCGCGCGTCGTCGGCCACATAGACCAGGTCGCAGTGCAGCAGCATCGTGGTGCCGATGCCGATGGCTGCGCCGGTCACGGCCACCACCACCGGCTTGTCGCAGGCCATCAGCGCCTTCATGAACTGGAAGACCGGCGAGTCCATGCCCTGGGGAGGACGCCGCATGAAATCCTCCAGGTCATTGCCCGAGGTGTAGATGCCGGGCTGGCCGGTGAAAAGCACAGCCCTGACGGCCGGGTTGTCGCCGGCAGATCCGAGGGCTCGGGCCATTTCGGCGTACATGTCCATGGTCAGCGCGTTCTTCTTTTCGGGGCGCGCAATCTCGATCGTGGCCACGCCATTCGTCATCCCGGTCTTGATGCCCATGCCAAGGGTCTCCTTCCAATGCTGTGCTTCAGGAACTTCCTGCGTTTGCTAGACCCGCTCAAAGATTCCCGCGGCTCCCTGGCCGGTGCCCACACACATCGTGACCATGCCGTACTTGAGGCTCCTGCGGCGCAGTCCATGCACCACGGTGGCGGCGCGGATCGCGCCGGTGGCTCCCAGGGGATGGCCCAGCGCGATGGCGCCTCCCAGGGGGTTGACCCTGGCGCGGTCAATCTGAAGGGTTTGGAGCACGGCCAAGGCCTGAGCGGCGAAGGCCTCGTTGAGCTCGATCCAGCCCAGATCGTCCTGGCTCAAGCCGGCGCTGCGCAACGCGGCCGGAATCGCCTCGATCGGGCCAATGCCCATGATCTCGGGGGGCACCCCGCGGGAGGCAAAGCTGACAAACCGGGCCAGGGGCTGCAGTCCGAAACGCCGGCAGGCCGCCTCACTGGCCAAAATGAGAGCGCCGGCGCCGTCGCTGGTCTGGGAACTGTTGCCCGCGGTCACTGATCCCTGGGCCGCAAAGACAGGCCTGAGTCGAGCCAGGCCCTCGGCGGAAGTGTCGGCGCGGGGCCCCTCATCGGCCGTGACCGTGCGTCGGGTCTCCACCACCTGACCCGACGACAGGTCGGGGGTTCGGTCCACCACATCCACCGGCGTGATCTCGTCGGCGAACTCGCCCAACGCCATGGCCGCCAAGGCCTTCTGGTGTGAAGCCAGGGCGAAGGCGTCCTGGTCCTCCCGGGAAACCTTCCACTGCTGCGCGACCTTCTCGGCCGTCATGCCCATGCCGTAGGCGATGCCGATGTTTTCGTCCTTGAAGAAGACCGCCGGATTGAACGAGGGCTTGTTGCCGGTCATGGGAACCATGCTCATGCTCTCGCATCCGCCGGCGATCATGACCTCGGCCTCGCCCACGCGGATGCGGTCGGCAGCCATCTGCAACGCAGTCAGGCCCGAAGCGCAGAAGCGATTGACAGTGACGCCGCCAACCGAGGCGGGCAATCCCGCCAGCAGCGCCGCAATCCGGGCCACATTGAGCCCCTGCTCGCCCTCGGGCATGGCACAGCCGATCACCGCATCCTCGATGGCCTTGGGGTCCAGGGTGGGGACTTGGCGCAGCGCGCCCTGCATCGCCGCCACGAGCAAGTCGTCGGGCCTGGTGTTTCGAAACGCCCCCCGGCCGCTCTTGCCGATCGGGGTCCGGGTGGCCGCCACGATGTAGGCGTCCTGCACTTGCTTGCTCATCGATTTCTCCTGTTGCCGGATTGGATGCGCGGGGAGGCTTTTCAATTTCGCACGGGCTTGCCGGTGGACAGCATGCCCATGATCCGCTCTTGGGTCTTGGGATGGTCGAGCAGGGCACAGAAGCGCTCCCGCTCCATCGCCATGAGGTAGTCCTCGTTGACCATCGAGCCCGCATCCACATCGCCGCCGCACACCACCTCGGCGATCAGCCGGGCAATGTGAAAGTCATGCGCGCTGATGAACCCACCGTCCCGCATGTTGGCCAACTGGCCCTGGATGGTGGCCATGCCGTTGCGGCCACAAACGGGAAACCGCGAGCGCGCGGGGGGTCGGTAGCCGCTGTGAGCCATCGCGCGGGCCTGCGCCAGGGCCACAGACAACAGTTCGTCCTTGTGCGGCACGATGACATCGGACTCCAGCA
>CAYYYC010000228.1:0-3414 GCA_964475695.1 uncultured Rubrivivax sp. | reverse complement strand
ATGGCGTCGCTCTGCTCTTGGCGCGGCTGGGCGTCAATGCCTTGGCCACGACCGCCAGGGCACTGCCCCGCCACTCACTGCGCACGCTCGATCTCGGACATGATCGATACAGCAACGGCCCGTGCATGCTGACGCAGCTCCGGAACAGCCGTGGCCTCCCAAAGTCCGGCCTTCAGGAGTGGCCCCACGTATCTCAGGCGACCCTGCCCAACACCCTGAGCATTGAGCAGGTGGTATCCATCGTCGACCATGACGCCGAGCGCCAGAGGATCGGGCGCAAGCATGCCTCGGGCCAAAAGGCTCTGCAGGAGCGCATCCTGAACAGCCCGCACATCGGACGAGGGGCCGGTGCAATTGATGACACGGGCCACGCGCTCGGTCTGCAGCCGGGCCTGGCCACGCAAGGCAATGTCGACCCGCCACAGGCTCCCTTCCCTAGTCAAGGCGTGTATTCGGCCCGCCAGGCTGTTGAGTCTGCCGGCCGCCCGCTCGGCGTCAACCTGGCGCGCGATGGGAACAGCCGCCCGATGGCGGTGCGTGTCCCAGAACGGTGCCAGGTGACGCAGGAACCTTCTCTGCTCGCGCTCGGGCAATTGTTGCCAAAGCCTGGGGGTCAGCGGACGCAAACCGCCGATGACATCGCGCCAATCGTGGCCGCAGGCCTGCGCCTCGCGCACCCGCTGTCGAATCTCGTGCAACATTGCGCTGACCGATGACTGCCCGTCCAACACGCCGCCTGGAACGATGTCCTGGGGCGGGGGCGTCTCCAACGGTCGATGTGCCTGGGCGCGCAGGCCCCGGCGGGAGAGCATCGTGACTGGGCCTCGATGGCCTTCATGGCGCAGTTGCAGCAGCACGTCGTAGGCCGTCAGACCGTTGCCCAGCAGCAGAACTGGCGCATGGAGATCTTCGGGTCCCAATCGAGGCGTCGACCATGGCGAGGCCACCAGTCCGGGGCTGTCCCAGGACACATCGGCCCCAAGGCCAGGAGGCTGCGATGCGAAATTGCCAAGGGCCAGCACGACAGAATCCGCCTCGATGGCTTGAGCGCCCTGCCCGCCGAGCGGGTCCACCCACACGCTTCGGCGGCTCCCCTGCGGGCCTCGGGCCAGTGCATCGATCCGGTGGACGGTTCCGTTGTGGGTCTTCAGACGCACGCCGCGCGCCACTCCCGCGGCGCGTGCATCACCCAGGCACCACTCCAGGTAGGCCCCATATAGGGTGCGGGGCACAAAATCACCGCCCGAAAAGCCCAGTCCCAGCCCATGCAGATACCGCACAAAGCCGTCTTCCTGCCTCGGGTCCAGCCCCATGCGCCCGGCCGGCACATTGAGCAGGTGGTGGGGCAGCGGGGTGCCATAAGCCAAGCCGCGGCCCAGAGCCCCCTTGTTGATCAGGTGGATCGTGGCGGGGACGCGCAACCCCATCAACAGGTTCCATGCGACCGCAACACCGCTGAAGCCGCCTCCAACGATGACGATTTGCGCTCCCATGGATCCGACCCGCTCCCGCATGACGACCGCGAGTGTATGCCCAGGCCAAGCCTGATCCGGGCATGGGCAGGCGCAGGATGCGGGTGCTAGCCGACAAACACTTTGGCTTGCCTGGGTACAGCCAACACGCGCGAGCCCTCGGTCAATTGCAGTTCGCGAAAGTCCGCCGCCGGAACATGGGCCTCGATGATGTGGCCGCCCGCATCAGCCAAGAGTTCCAGGCGCGCCGTGGGGCCAATCACAGACACGCGACTGAGCGTGGCCGCCATACCGCCGTCGTCCCCCTCACCCCCTTCGGAGTCGGCCAACGCACGCACCAGGATATCGTGTGGCCTGATGTAGCCGTAGGCAGGTGTGTCTTGAGCCTGCGCGTGCTCTGGAGCGTCCAGCCGAAGACCGGGAAACCGAACTTCACCCTTGTGGGCGCGCCCGTGGAAGAGGTTCACATCGCCCAGAAAGCCGTAGACAAAGGGGCTGGCCGGGTTCGCCCACACATGCTCGGGCGTGCCGACCTGCTCCACGACTCCCTGGTTCATCAAGACAACCCGATCGGCCACCTCCATGGCCTCTTCCTGGTCGTGGGTCACGAAGATGGTGGTCATCCCCAATTCGTCGTGGAGCCGTCGAAGCCACCGCCGCAACTCCTTGCGGACTTTCGCGTCGAGGGCCCCGAAGGGCTCGTCGAGCAGCAGCACCTTGGGCTCCACGGCAAGCGCGCGGGCCAGCGCGATTCGTTGGCGCTGGCCGCCCGAGAGTTGTGAAGGAAATCGGTCAGCGATCCATTCCATCTGAACCAATTGAAGCAAATCGTGGACCTTGGTATGAATGAGCTTTTCGCTCAACCTCTGCCCGCGAGGCTTGACTCGCAGGCCAAAGGCGATGTTCTCGAAGACCGTCATGTGACGAAACAAGGCCTAGTGCTGAAAGACAAAGCCCACGTTGCGGTCCCGCACATGCAGTTCGGTCGCATCTTCGCCGCTGAGCAGCACGCTTCCGGAGCCCACGGTCTCCAGCCCGGCGATGATCCGAAGGAGGGTGGTCTTTCCGCAGCCCGAGGGCCCCAGAAGGGCGAGCAACTCACCCTGGTCGATCGTCAGCGTCACATCCCGCAAAGCCAGGAAGGCCCCGAACTGCTTGCTGACATTTCGGATCTCGATGCTCATGATGGCCTTTGCTTGACGGGTTTTGAAGCCGTGGGCGTTTGAGGGTCTGAAAGCTCAACGCCGGCGTTGATTTCGCGCGCGTGAAGCCACTGGACCAGTGACTTCACCACCAGGGTCACCAGGGCCAGAAGGGCCAGCAGTGAAGCGACCGCAAATGCAGCGGCACCCTGGTACTCGTTGTAGAGAATCTCCACATGCAGGGGCATGGTGTTGGTCTGGCCTCGGATGTGGCCGGAAACCACCGACACGGCGCCGAACTCGCCCATCGCCCGTGCATTGCAAAGGATCACACCATAGATCAGGCCCCACTTGATGTTGGGAAGCGTGACGCGCCAGAAGGTCTGCCACCCGGAGGCTCCGAGGACAATCGCTGCCTGCTCCTCCTCTGTTCCCTGCTCCTGCATGAGCGGAATGAGCTCTCGGGCAATGAAGGGAAAGGTCACGAAAACCGTGGCAAGAATGATTCCCGGCACTGCAAAGATCACCTTGACATCATGGCTTGCAAGCCAAGGCCCGAGCCAGCCCTGTGCCCCGAAGACCAGGACATACACCAGGCCTGCCACCACAGGGGATACCGAGAAAGGAAGATCGACCAGCGTCGTCAGCAGCGACTTGCCCCAGAAGTCAAACTTGGCAATGGCCCACGCGGCCGCAATCCCAAAGACCAGATTCAGAGGCACAGCCACCAGGGCCGTCAGGAACGTGAGGCGAATGGCGCTCCAGGCATCGGGCTCTCGCAGCGCGCTCCAGTAGGCATC
>CAYYYC010000227.1:0-3421 GCA_964475695.1 uncultured Rubrivivax sp. | reverse complement strand
AGGATCACCCGGGTGGAGGCTACGTTGAGCGCCAGCCGCAGCATGGTGGCGAACAGCAGCAGCGACGGAAAGATCGAGAACTCCAAGGGCTTGCGGGTGCCGATGGCGATCATGATCACGATCAGTGCCGTGATGATGTTGAAAGTGAACAGGATGTCCAGCAGCCAGGCGGGCAGGGGCAGCACCAGCATCGCCATGATGACGAACACCAGCGCGGGGATACCCAGGCCCGAAGCGTCGAAACGGCTCAGGGACTGTCGGAGGGACGACAGGGTGAGGGTGGACATGACCGGTTAAAGCAAAGGATGTGCCACCTGCGGCAGTGCGCCGCCGCCCGATTGCCGTCCCGGCAACGATTGACCGGTCACGATTCTTGCAATGGCTTGCGCGAGGGAACCGGCGCCACGGCACCGGATCCCGGCCATTCACCACCTGCGATCGCGGCATGCCCATGAACCCTACGTCCGACAGCCTGGTCAGTCTTTTGGCGAGCGCTGCCCCACCGGCAGGCCTGCATCCGGGGGTGGCGGCGGCCATGTCATCGGAGGCCGGCGGAGACACGCCTGCGCCGACCGCTGAGTCGTTCGCGGAGGTGTTTGCCGATGTGTTGGGCAGGATGCCGGCTCCCCCGGACTCCAGACCGCCGATGCAGGCCTTGGTCACCGCAGCCGGAGACCCCCCCGACCCGTCCCTGCACCTTGCGCAGCGCATGCTTGGCGCCTCAGAAGCCCAGCCGACAGAGCGGCAAGAACTTGCCGCTGCCTTTGCGCTGCAGTGGGCTGCCCTGGTTCCCCCGCCCGTGGACTCAAGCCGCGGGCAAAGCCCTGGCGGGGATGGCCCTGGGGTCTTCTTCGAGAACTTTTCCAGCCCCGAAACCACCCGACTCTGGCTGCACGCCCGGGGCGAGGGCGACGTGCTCAGCCGCACCGAGGAGCCGACGGCCGCCGAGGCTTTGGCTTGCCCGGACGCTGCCATTCAGGCAAGCCTGCTGCCGGCGGTGGTCTCCACCCAGGTCAGCCCGCATCTGGCGATCATCACTCCGGCGCCCGTGAACCCGCCCAGCGACAGGGCTCTGGCGCTCGAAGCGGCCCGCATGGGTTCGAGCCGCACGGCGGTGCAGCAGATCTTCGGCGATGCCGCGCAAGGGATGCCCGCGAGGCCCGAGACGGCTGCCGCCGCGCCGGTGCCACCGCACCTTGAGTCCCTTCGCACCCCGTTCCCGGGGATGGCTCCGAACCGGCCGGTCGCCTCGATGGACGGTGGAGCCACTGAAGCGGCCCCAGCCATGGCGCCGCCTCTTGAGCGGCGCGAGACTGCCGGCTCGCCCAGGGCTTCAGGTGCGGCACGGACCGCTGAGTCGATGCTCGTGGATATCCGTGCCGGCCTGCTCGGGCCCAAGGAATCCGGCGCTGCGCCGGTGCCGGCCGGAGTCTCGCCGGTTCAGGCCCCCAGCCAGGCCCCCAAGCCGGCGCCCGGCACCCCGACCGCGCTCTCCGCGGCGCGCCTGGGGGGGGTCCCATTCCTGTCGGTGGCCAGCCAAGGGGGGAACGAGTCCTCGGCCGTGGCGGGTGCTGTGGCTGCTGGCGCACCCAGTGCGGCTGCCTCAGTCCCTGCGGGCCGCGAAACCCTTCAGCGCCCTGAATTCTTTGATTCTCCTGAACCCGGCCCTGGCGGGATGTCCGCGGGATCTGCCCCTGCTGCCACTGCAACCACGGCAACCACGGCAACCACGGCCATGCTGCGGGACTCCGCACCTGTGGTGGCGCCCGCTGCGGCGCCGCAGGCCGCGCCGACAACGGCTGTCTGGGCGGCCCTGCAGTCGCGTGAGCCTGGGCAGGCGGCGAACATGCCGGGCCGCCAGGCCAAACAGCCTGTGCCGGCCGTGTCACCCGCGGCGATCCCGCCTCTGGCGCTCTCCGATGGACCGGTCATGGCAGTCCCTCCGGGGGCGGACTCCTGGGCGGCCGCGTCCGGCACCCTGCCGACGGGCGATCGCCCTGTCGCGCCGACCGATGCGCCCAGGCCTCAAGGCCCGCCGCTGGACCTCAGGCCTCACCTTGACCAGGACCGGGAAGCCCTGTCCCGTCAGTTGGGGCAGGCACTGGCCTCGCGCCTCCTGGGTCAGATCGAGCGTGGGGAGTGGCAGGTTCGCCTGAGCGTGGCGCCCGAACACCTTGGCCCTATTGACATCGATCTCCAGGTGAGCGGCAATCGGATTGAAGCCCAGTTCCAGGTTGCCAACGGCCAGACCCAATCCCTGATCCAGGAAGGGTTGCCCCGATTGCGCGATGCTGTGGGCGCTTCCGGCATGGACCTTGCTTCCGTCTGGGTGTCTGGGGGTTGGAATGAGCGAAATCGCGGAAATCCGACACCCGGGCAACCGGATGATCCTCAGCCGGGGCCCCTGAATCAGGGTGCCGACGGCCAAGAGCAAGCGGTCAATGGTGTGGAGACGGTCGATGAACGGCCGTCCAGTTGGACACCTCGACAAGGAGCCGTGGACATCCTGATCTAGACCATCAGATGAGGTTCCGCCATGGCCACCGCTGAAGAAACCGAAGTCGAAGACAAGCCCAAGAAGCCGATTCTCAAGATCCTGCTCATCGTCCTGCTCATCATCTTGCTGATGGGCGGCACGGTTGGCGCCACGCTGTTCTTCAGCGGCTTCTTCAGCAAGAAGGCTGTGGCCTCTGCCGAAGAGGAGCTCGAAGGCGCCGAGGCTGCCTCCAAGGACGGCGAGGCCTCGGGCGCCAAGGGCCCGGCCAAGGGCGCCAGCAAGCCCGAGAAGGTGAAGAAGAATTCGCCCGAGATGGTGCGCTTCGAGTACACCTACAAGCAGATGGACAAGGAGCTGCTGAGCAACCTGACGGGCACCCGAAAGGTCATGCAGATCCAGATCGCGTTCATGACCAGCTATGACGAGCGCGTGTTCAAGAACATCGAAAAGCACGAGTTCGCCATCCGCGGCGCACTGCTTGACGTGATCCGCCAATACACCGAAGCCGATGTGAACCGGCCGGAGTTCCGCAAGGAGTTGGCCGAAAAGCTCAAGGACGAGGCCAATCGCGTGCTGACCCAGTACGAGGATTTCGGCGGCATCGACGCAATCCACTTCACGAGCTTCATCGTTCAGTGATGTTGCGCGGTCCGGCTGCCCAAAACCCGATGCCTGTACAGCCCCAGTCGAGAAACACCCGATGAGTTCACCCAGTGGCAACCTCCTGTCCGAAGCGGAGCTTGAGGCGCTGGCCCAGGGCGTGGCCGACGGCTCCGTGGCGGTCGACACCGGCTACAACACGAGCACCCGGGTGCGCAAGCACGACCTGGCCAGCGAGGACAGCAGCCTGGGGGTGAACCTGGCCTCGATCGACATGATCAATGAGCGGTTCATCCGCTTGTTTCGGCTGGGCATGCTGGAGGT
>CAYYYC010000226.1:0-3423 GCA_964475695.1 uncultured Rubrivivax sp. | reverse complement strand
ACGAGCACTTCGACCTGCGCCCCAAGGGCATCATCCAGATGCTGGACCTGCTGCGTCCCATCTACGCCAAGACGGCCGCCTATGGCCACTTCGGGCGCGATGAGCCCGAGTTCACCTGGGAGCGGGTCGACAAGGTCGCAGCGCTGCGCGAGGCCGCGGGGCTTTGAAGCGGCGAGCGGCTCTTCGCGCCGCAGTGGCCTGCGCAGGATTCATGGTGGCGCCGGCAGCGCGATCCGCATTGCCCGTCATGCCGATCCACCCCTCGCAGGCTACCGTCTCCGGCCTGGCGCGCGCGCTGCGTGAGGGCCGCACCAGCGCCCAGGCGATTGCGACGCTCCATCTCCAGCGCATCGCCGCGATCGACCGCGCCGGTCCGCGCCTCAACAGCATCATCGAACTCAACCCCGATGCGATGGCGCAGGCCCGGCAGCTCGATGAATGGGCCCGCAAGGGTCGGTGGCTGGGCCCGTTGCACGGTGTTCCCGTGCTGCTCAAGGACAACATCGCCACCGGCGACGCCATGAGCACCAGCGCCGGCTCTCTGGCCCTGGCCCAGACCCGGGCCCTGAGGGATGCCGACATCGTGGCACAGCTGCGCCGCGCCGGTGCACTGATCCTGGCCAAGACCAACCTCAGCGAATGGGCCAACATCCGGTCCAATCGCTCCACCAGCGGCTGGAGCAGTCGCGGCGGGCTCACACGCAACCCCCATGCACTGGACCGCAACACCAGCGGCAGCAGCTCAGGCACCGCAGCAGCCATCGCCGCCGGCCTGGGGGTTCTGGGGGTGGGCACCGAAACCGACGGCTCCATCATTTCACCGGCGTCACGCAACGGCCTGGTGGGGCTCAAGCCGACGGTGGGTCGCGCCAGCCGCGACGGCATCATCCCCATCTCGCACACCCAGGACACAGCCGGCCCCATGACGCGGACCGTGGCCGACGCGGCCGCGCTGCTGCAGGCCATCAGCGCCCGCGACGAGCGTGATGTGGCCACGCATTCGGCGCCTGTCCTTGGTGAGCTCGGTGCGGCACTGCAGCGCCGGGCCCTGGAGGGCGTTCGGCTGGGAGTGGCGCGCAACCACCCAATCGCCCATGGCGCAACCAACGCCCTGTTCGAGAGCAAGCTCCGGCAGCTGCAGGCCTTGGGCGCCGAACTCGTGGATGTGCAGGCGCCCAGCCCGGCGGCTTGGGGCGCCGATGAACTCACCGTGCTGCTGGTGGAGTTCAAGGACGGCCTGGCTCGATGGCTGTCTGAATTTGCCCCCAACGCGCCGATTCGAACCCTGGACGATCTGATCGCCTTCAACGAGAGGCATTCGGCCCAGGTGATGCCTCACTTCGGGCAAGAGCTGTTTCTGCAGGCCCGTGCGCTGGGAGGGCTGGACAGTCCGGCCTACGCGGCGGCCTTGGAGAAATGCCGGCGACTGGCCCGCACCGAAGGGCTGGAGTCGCTGTTTGCGCGGGAGCGGATTGCCGCGGTGGTGGCACCCAGCGGAGGCCCGGCATCGCTGACTGACCTCGGTGCGGGCGATCACTTCACGGGCGGGTTCTCGTCGGCTGCGGCGGTGGCCGGCCTGCCCCATCTCAGTGTGCCCATGGGCCTGGTTCGAGTGCAGTCTGGCGCATTGCTGCCCGTCGGAATCTCCTTCGTGGGTCCGGCGTGGAGTGAAGCCTCCCTGCTGGGCTATGGATTTGCCCTCGAGCAGGCCGAGCGCCGCCGATGGGCGCCGGGCTTCAGGCGCCACTCAACGGTCTGAAGGCGCCCGCAGCGACGGCTGTCGCAAGGCCAGCAGGCTGCCCAGCGCCAGCACCGCAGAACTCAGTGCCAGCCCCGAGGGCAGTCCCCCTCCAGCCCAGTCGGCCACCCAACCCACCATCACAGGGCCGACGATCTGCCCCGCGGCAAAAATGATCGTGAAGGCCGCGATGCCCGACGGCCAGGCCGCCTCGGCACAGTTGTGGCGCACCAGAGCCGTGGTGGAAGCCACCACCGACAGGAACACGCTGCCGAACAGCGCCCCGGAAAGGAACACGGCCACGGGGTGCGAAGACGCCACCGGCAGTGCCGTGGCCAGCGCCAGCAAGGCATTGAGCGTGGCCATCGGGCGCCCGCCTCGATGCCGCTGCAGCAGCCTCGCCCAAAGCCAGGAGGAGGCCACCACCCCCAGGCCCAACACCACATAGAAAGCGGTCACCATCGCCGCGCTCAGGCCCTGCTCGCGCAGCAGCGTGACGATGAAGGTCATGTAGCCGATGTAGCCCAGGCCAAAACAGAGATAGCCGGCCAAGCCGAACGACAGGCGGCTCAGAGGCGCGGGCTCGCGCTGGGCAGCCGGCATCGGGGGCGATGTCATCGAACGGGTGATCCACACCATCGCCACGGTGCTCAGGGCTGCCAAGAGCGCCAAGGCCACCCAGGCCTGCTGCCACGGCACCACCAGCCCCCACAGCGGCTGCATCTCCATGGCCTGCGGCACGGCCCATGAGCAGGCCACGATGCCCAACCCCGTGCCGCCGTAATAGATGCCCAGGATCAGGCCCGAACGCTCGGCCCCGCCCGGCCGCTGCGCCAGCGAGGCCGCCAACAGTCCCCCGCCGGCAAAACTCGCCGCACTGGCCACGCCACTGGCAAAGCGCAACAGGTAGAGCCACTCGTCAGAACGGGCCAAGCCATGCAGCGCCAAGGTGGCGCAGGCTGCGGCGCCGCCGGCCACCACGACCCACCACCCATCAAAGCGCGCCTGCCACCGCGGCAGCATCAGCGCGCCGGCCAGATATCCGGCGGCATTGACCGTGTTCATGGCGCCGGCCGTGGCGTAGCTCCAATCCAGGTCCGCCCGCATGGCGGGCAGCAGCAGCGCATAGGCAAACCGCGCCAGCCCCAGGGACACCGCCGAGGCCAGCGCCAGCCCCAGCGCCAATTGGATCAGCCCGGGGTCGCCGGGCCTGGAGTCGACGTTCATTGCGTGGCAGTCCAAGGGGAAAACCAGTTTCTCACGGACCGGCGAGCTCGGTTAAACTCCAACCACCTTCCGAGGAGCGCTGCGAGACGCGGGTGCCACTGCACCGCCGCTGTCCCAGGCTCGGAACCGTGTCCAACTGCGCTCACCCTGCTGCGGCCCTGAGGGCCGGGCACGGCGAGCGAAACCTTGCGACTCGCCCTGCGCCATCGTCGGTGCCGCCGCAGGCTCCACCCTATTGTCTTGGAGCACTGAGTCATGAACGCTGTCGTCAAGCCCCTGAAGGACCCGGATTGCGTGGTCGCCGATCTTTCGCTGGCCGAGTGGGGCCGCAAGGAAATCAAGGTCGCCGAGACCGAGATGCCGGGCCTCATGGCCATTCGCGAGGAATTCAGCCACAGCCAACCGCTCAAGGGCGCGCGCATCACCGGATCGCTGCACATGACGATCCAGACGGCCGT
>CAYYYC010000225.1:1430-3426 GCA_964475695.1 uncultured Rubrivivax sp. | reverse complement strand
AGAGCCACACGGCGCTTCTCCCCGCCCGAGAGATTTCCGATGGTGGCTTCCCAAGGTGGCAGGCGCAGGGCGTCGGCTGCCAACTCAAGCTGCAGGTCGGTGTTCTCCGAGCCCGCTGCAGCAATCACCGCCTCGAGCTCCGCCTGCTCGGCGGCCAGCTTGTCGAAGTCTGCGTCCGGCTCCGCGTAGGCGGCATAGACCTCATCGAGTCGCTTCTTGGCGGCCAGCACTCCGCCGATGCCTTCCTCGACAGCCTCTCTGACCGTCTGGTCAGGATTGACCAGGGGCTCCTGGGGCAGATAGCCGATCTTGATGCCGGGCATGGGCACCGCATCGCCTTCGATTTCCTTGTCGATCCCCGCCATGATCTTGAGCAGCGTCGATTTGCCCGCACCGTTGAGGCCGAGCACGCCGATCTTGGCGCCTGGAAAAAAGGACAGCGAGACCCCCTTGAGGATCTGTCTCTTGGGCGGCACCGTCTTGGTGACGCGATTCATGGTGAAGACGTACTGGGCCATGGGGGCTCGAGCCGAGGGAGCGGCTGGGACAGAGGGTTTGGGAACGCGGCAGAGGCCCGTCGGTGGACAGTTGCCGGCAGAATGATCCATTATCGACGAGGCGGCGCCACCGCGCTGCAAGGCATTCAGGGAGCCCCGGGTGGACAAACCGAAACAATTCCAGAGACGCTCAATCCTCAAGTCGGCGGCGTTGCTCGCGGCGACGTGGGGCACGCCGTTTTCGGCGCGCTCGGTGGAATTTCCGAACCGGCCGATCAATCTTGTGGTCGGATACCCGCCAGGCGGGAGCACGGACCTGACCGGGCGAGTGGTTGCTGCGGAGATGGCGCGCATCCTCGGCGTGCAGGTGGTGGTGGAGAACATCGGGGGAGCCGGTGGCGCCCTCGGCGCCCAAAAGGTGGCCCAGTCCGCGCCGGACGGCCACACATTGCTGCTCGGAGCGAACAACGAGATGGCCATTGCCGGCTTGGTGAATCGGCGGCTCAGACTCAACCCACTCAAGGACTTCACCGGCATCGGGCTCATTGCCTCGCAACCGATGGTGCTCGTGGCATCCGCCGGAAATCGGCAAGCCCCCCGAGACGCAGCCGAGTTCATCGAGCGAGTCAGGCGCAACCCGGGGCGCTACAGCTACGGATCTTCCGGGGTGGGCACCGCTTTGCATCTGGCCGGCGAGATGGTCAAAGAGGCCGCAGGACTGTTCATGGTGCACATTCCCTACCGGGGTGTGGCGCCGTTGACCACGGATCTTCTGAGCGGCCAGCTCGACTTCGGCGTGTTTGTGCTTTCGAGCGCCCTGCCCCACATCCGCAGTGGCAAGATGGTGGCGATCGGCAGCACGCAGGCTCGTCGAGCGGGCCTGACGCCTGAGATTCCCGCGCTGGCAGAGCATCCGGCGTTGCGTCGCGTGGACATCAGCAGCTGGTTCGGGTTGTTCGGGCCTGCCGGGCTGCCTGCCCCGGTTCAACAGCGCCTGAATCGGGCCCTGGCCGAGACCATCGCCAGCCCGGATGTACGCAAGCGATTGGAAGACGCCGGTGCAACGATGGCGCAAGCCGGCATGAACTTCGCAAGCTTCCATGCGTCCGAGATTGAAAAATACCGGCGAATCGTCGAATACGCCAAGATTGAAGAGTGAGCCTGGACGAGGGAACAGGTAGAATGCGAGGATTCACGGCAGCGTCCAGTCCTGCCTTGACGTCGACTCTCGACATTTTCTGACCCGCGCGCGCCTGATGCGACTGGCGGACCCGCAAGGGGTTCCCGAAGGTTGCGACAACCGGCCCCTCGTGGCCTTCAATATGAAATTCACAGATCTCGGCTTGGCCGAGCCCATCCTGCGCGCAGTCCGCGACCAGGGATACGACTCTCCGACTCCAATCCAGGCCCAAGCCATCCCAGCGGTGCTGAAAGGTGGCGATCTGCTGGCGGGCGCACAGACCGGCACAGGCAAGACCGCCGGCTTCACCCTGCCTCTG
>CAYYYC010000225.1:0-1420 GCA_964475695.1 uncultured Rubrivivax sp. | reverse complement strand
CGCCTGGCCAGCCAGGGCCAGGTTCGTGATGCGCGGGGTCGCATTGCCATCCGCGCACTGATCCTCACCCCCACGCGTGAACTCGCGGCCCAGGTGGAGGAGAGCGTGCGCATCTACGGCAAATACCTTCCCCTGAGCTCCATGGTGATGTTCGGTGGAGTGGGAATGCAGCCTCAGGTCGACCGCCTTCGCAAGGGCGTGGACATTCTGGTGGCGACGCCCGGGCGACTCCTGGATCATCACCAGCAAGGCACGCTGGACCTCTCGAAGGTCGAGTTTTTTGTGCTTGATGAGGCCGATCGCATGCTGGACATGGGATTCATCCACGACATCAAGAAGGTGCTGGCCATCGTTCCGAGCCAAAAGCAGAGCCTGCTTTTCTCCGCAACCTTCAGTGAAGAGATCAAGGCACTGGCCGACCGATTGCTCAAGCAGCCCGCCCTGATTGAGGTGGCGCGCAGAAACGCCACCGCCGACACCATTGCCCAACGTGTGATCATGACGGGGCGCGAGCGGAAAAAGGACCTGCTGGCAAGCCTCATCCGCGACGGCAACTGGCATCAGGTGCTTGTCTTCACCCGGATGAAGCATGGCGCCAATCGCCTGGCCGAGTTCCTCTGCAAGGAAGGCATCCCGGCCATGGCCATTCATGGCAACAAGAGTCAGGGCGCTCGGACCAAGGCTCTGGGCGACTTCAAGTCGGGTGATCTGCCGGTGCTTGTGGCCACCGACATCGCCGCGCGGGGCATCGACATCGACCAACTGCCCCATGTCGTGAACTTCGAACTGCCCAATGTGCCCGAGGACTATGTGCACCGCATCGGTCGAACCGGCCGCGCCGGAGCACAGGGTGAAGCCCTGAGCCTGGTGTGCCGGGACGAGGAGATCTTTCTCAGGGACATCGAGCGACTGATCAAGCGCGAGATCCCGAAATCCACAGTCGCAGGATTCGAGCCGCCGCCAGACGAGCGGGCCGAGCCTATCGTCCTGGGTCGGATGACGATCGGCGTCGGTGCAACACGCCGCGGTGGCGGCACCGGGCGGGGCGGCATGCGCGCGGCCGGCTCCTCGGGCACGGGCCGTGGGCAGTCACAGGGCGCTAGCGCTCGGCCTGCATCCAGGGATGGGCAGGGACCTCGTCCAGGCGCAACACCGGGGTCACGCAACAATCGTGGCGGTCGGCGATAGCCGCCCACTCCCCCATCGGCCGTTGGCGCAGCAGGTCAGCCAGCAGACTTCGAGTCTCGGCCGCCCGCATCGAGCCCGGCTCTTCGCCAAGGCTCCAATGGCGAGAGGCCCAAGCCGGTTGGCCGATGGCGTTGCACCAGGCCTGCCAGAACTTGGCCTCCAAGGCCCCCACCGCCAGATGCCGCCCGTCGGCGCAGCGGTAGACGCCGTAGCACGCAGCGCCTCCACTCAG
>CAYYYC010000224.1:0-3439 GCA_964475695.1 uncultured Rubrivivax sp. | reverse complement strand
ACCAGAATGCGGCGGCCTACGCGAAGGAGCGCCGGCAGATGCGGGCGCTTTCCGGGCCCAAGCAGCCCGATCAGCCGGCTGACGCCATCATCGTGCATCCCGATGTTCGAAGGATGCTGCTGACTGCGCGCGCCTGTGCCGAGGCGGGGCGCGCGCTCTGCGTGCACACGGCCTTGCTGATCGACCAGGAAATCCATCACCCCGACGAACAGGTGCGCAGGGCGGCGGCCGATGAGGTTGCGCTGCTGACGCCCATCGTCAAGGCCTTCATCACGGACAACGCATGGAAGGCCACCTCCGAGTGCCTGCAGGTCTTCGGCGGCCACGGCTACATCGCCGAATGGGGGATGGAGCAGCATGTGCGCGATGCGCGTATCAACATGATCTACGAAGGCACCAACACCGTCCAGTCGCTCGATCTCCTGGGGCGCAAGGTTCTTGGAGACAACGGCAGCAAGCTCAAGGCCTTCGGCCGGCGGATCGAGGCCTTTGTCGAGGAGCACGGTGTGAGCGAGGAGATGCAGGAGTTCATCAACCCTCTGATCGACCTTGGCGACAAGGTCACCAAGCTCACCACGGAGCTCGGGATGAAGGCGTTTTCCAACCCGGATGAGGTGGGAGGAGCTGCAGTGGATTACCTGCGGGTCTGCGGCCATCTGGTGTTTGCCTATTTCTTTGCGCGCATGGCGCGCATTGCTCTGGACAGGCAGGCTTCGGGCGACCCCTTCTATGCGGCCAAGCTCGCGACGGCTCGCTTTTATTTCGCCAAACTGCTGCCCGAGACCGCCATGCTCATCCGGTCGGCGCGTTCGGGGCTCCAGCCCCTCATGGCCATGGAAGAGGCCATGTTCTGAGCCTGAACCGGCTGCATCCCCGCGACGATCACCCCCCCTGTCAAGACTCGGAAGGAGCAATCCGCATGAATTCATGGAAATGGCTGGCCGCCACCTCGGCCCTGAGCATGGCGGCCATGGCCGTGCCTGCCTCGGCCCAGGCCCCCGCCACCCCAGTGGGCCTGTGGAAGACCATTGATGACAAATCCGGGACCGAGAAGTCCCTGGTTCGCATCTCTGAGTCCGCCGGAGCCCTGGTGGGCCGAATCGACAGGTTGCTCGACCCCACCAAGCAGGACGCCAAGTGCGACAAGTGCAGCGGAGCGCTCAAGGGCCAGCCTGTCCTGGGCATGACCATCATCACCGGCGCCAAGCCCAGCGATGATCGCTCGCAGTGGGAGGGAGGCGAGATCCTCGACCCGAACGATGGCAAGGTCTACAAGGTGCGGATCAGGCCGGTGGATGGCGGCAAGAGGCTCGAAGTGCGGGGCTACATCGGGGCGCCCCTGCTCGGCCGCACGCAAACCTGGCTGCGCGTCGAATAGTCGGCAGGCAACCGCTGATCACTCACAAGCTGTCGGGCGCGTTGTCCGGCGGCCCACTGCCCCGCAAAGGAAAGCGATGAACCGATTCAATGTGCGCAAAGTGGCCGTCCTTGGCGCCGGCGTGATGGGCGCGCAGATTGCTGCGCATCTGGTCAATGTCGGTGTTCCGGTGGCCCTGTTCGACCTGCCCGCCACCCAGGGGCCCAAGAGCGGCATTGCCCTCAAGGCCATCGAAAATCTGAAGAAGATCAAGCCGGCGCCTCTGGGGTCAGCCAAACATGTCGGCCGGATTCAGCCGGCCAACTATGAAGAGCATCTGGCGCTGCTGTCGGAATGCGACCTCGTCATCGAGGCCATTGCCGAGCGCATGGATTGGAAGCGGGACCTCTACGAGCGCATTGCGCCGCATGTGGCTGCGGGCGCCATCCTGGCTTCCAACACATCGGGCCTTTCGATTGCCGCGCTCTCCGAGGCATTGCCCCAATCCCTGCGCTCCCGCTTCTGTGGCATCCACTTCTTCAATCCCCCGCGCTACATGGCGCTGGTCGAACTGATCGCCACGCCATCGACAGATCTCCAGATCCTCGACCAGCTGGATTCCTTCGTCACCAGCGCGCTGGGCAAGAGTGTTGTGCGCGCCAAGGATTCGCCCAACTTCATCGCCAACCGGGTGGGGATTGCAGGCATGCTGGCCACCATGACGGAGGCCCAGAAGTTCGGCCTGAGCTACGACGTGGTGGACGATCTGACGGGCAAGAAGATGGGCCGAGCCTCCTCGGGCACCTTTCGCACCGCCGATGTGGTCGGTCTGGACACGATGGCCCATGTGATCAACACGCTGCAGACCACGCTGTCGCCGCAGTCGGACCCGTTTTATGGGAACTTCGGCACCCCGCCCGTGCTCGACGGGCTGGTCAAGGCGGGCGCACTGGGGCAGAAATCCAAGGCAGGCTTCTACAAGAAGGACGGCAAGGCAATCCTTCGACTGGACCCGGCCACGGGGCAGTATGTGCCGGCCACCGGCAAGGCCGAGCCCATTGTCGAGCGCATCCTCAAGAAGCCCGCCGCCGAGCGGATCAAGCTGCTGCGCGAGAGCACCCACCCCCAGGCCCAGTTTGTCTGGTCGATCCTTCGCGATGGCTTCCACTACTCGGCTGTCCACCTGGAGGCGATTGCCGAATGCGCGCGCGATGTCGACTTTGCGATGCGCTGGGGCTTTGGAATGAAGCAGGGCCCCTTCGAGCTGTGGCAGGAGGCGGGCTGGATTCAGGTGGCCCAGTGGATCCGCGAAGACATTGACGCCGGCAAGGCCCTGTGCTCCGCACCCCTGCCTTCCTGGGTGTTCGAAGGCCCGGTGCCCGCGGCCGGAGGTGTCCACACGCCTGAGGGCTCATGGAGCCCATCGCAGAGCCGCTTCGTGGGTGTCAGCGAGTTGCCGGTGTATTCGCGGCAGCTCTACCGGGAATCGGTCAAGGGAGCGGCCGCCGTCGACCCGCTGTCCAGCGGCACCGAGCTCTTCAGGAATGGGGAACTTCGGGCCTGGACGCTGGACGGCGAAGTCGTGATCGCCAGCATCACCGCCAAGCTGCATCTCATCAGCCCTGCCGTGGCTGAAGGGTTGCTCAAGGCGTTGGAGTTGGCCGAGCAGTCCCATCAGGCCCTGGTGATCTGGTCGCCCGACGATGTGTTCTCGGCCGGCGCCAATCTGGAGTCGATGATGCCGGTCTACATGAAGTCCGGCTCCAAGGGCATCGCTGCGGAGGAAAGGCGGCTGCAGGAACTGATGCTGCGGATCCGCTATGCGCAGGTGCCTGTGGTTGCCGCCTTGCGAGGGCTGGCTTTGGGAGGCGGCTGCGAACTGGCGGTCCACTGTGCCCGCCGGGTGGCCCACATGGAAAGCTATGTGGGCCTGGTGGAAGTCGGCGTGGGCCTGCTGCCTGGCGCTGGCGGCCTGACCTACATCGCCCGCCGGGCTGCCGAGATGGCCGCCGCCGGCGGTGCGGATGCGGACATCCTGGCCTTCCTCAAGGAAGGCTTCACCGCCGCGGCGATGGCCAAGGT
>CAYYYC010000223.1:0-3468 GCA_964475695.1 uncultured Rubrivivax sp. | reverse complement strand
CGAGGGCGTGTCCTGCTCGTTGTGGCCCAGTTTGCGGAAGCAGATGATGTCGACCACCACATCCTTCTTGAACTGCTGACGATAGTCCATGGCCAACTGCGTGCACCACACCACGGCCTCGGGGTCGTCGCCGTTGACATGCAGCACGGGCGCCTCGACCATCTTGACCACGTCCGAGCAGTAGAGCGTCGAGCGACTGTCGCGGGGGTCGCTGGTGGTGAAGCCGATCTGGTTGTTGATCACGACATGCACAGTCCCGCCGGTGAAGTAGTAGCGTGTCTGCGCGAGGGCGAGGGTTTCCATGACGACGCCCTGCCCGGCAAACGCGGCATCTCCGTGCACGAGTACCGGCAGAACCTCGTTGCCGTGCCGGTCCCCACGCCGCTCCATGCGCGCACGCACCGACCCTTCAACCACCGGGTTCACGATCTCCAGATGCGACGGGTTGAAGGCCAGCGAGAGGTGCACCGGCCCCCCGGGTGTGGAGATGTCCGACGAAAAACCCTGGTGGTACTTCACATCGCCCGAGGGCAGGCTCTCGGGAGCGGTGTGATCGAACTCCGCAAAAAGATCCTTGGGCATCTTTCCCAAGGTGTTGACCAGGACATTCAGGCGGCCGCGATGCGCCATGCCGATGACGATTTCCTGCACACCCTTCTCACCGGCGCGTTGGACAAGTTCGTCCATCGAGGCGATGAAGCTCTCTCCGCCTTCAAGCGAAAAGCGCTTCTGCCCGACATATTTGGTGTGCAGATAGCGCTCCCAGCCCTCGGCTGCGGTCAGGCGGTCCAGGATGTGCTTCTTCTTCTCGGCGTCGAAATTGGGCCGGCTTCGCACCGATTCGAGGCGCTCCTGCCACCAACGCTTCTCGGCCGGGTCGGTGCAGTGCATGAACTCCGCGCCAACCGTGCCGCAGTAGGTGTCGCGCAGCGCCTGGACGATTTCGCGCAGGGACATCTCCTCACCGCGACCGAAGTAGGTGTTGGCCGCAGAGAAGGTGATGTCCATGTCGGCCTCGGTCAGGTCGTAGAACGACGGCTCGAGTTCGGGAATCTTGGGGCGCTCGGTGCGCTTGAGCGGGTCAAGGTCAGCCCAACGAGAGCCCAGGAAGCGGTATGCCGCGATCAGGCTTTGGACATGCACCTGCTTGCGGGCGACGGCGAGGTCGGCCTCGCTGGCCCTCAAGGCGAAAGCATTGGCCTTGGCGCGCTGGGCGAAAGACTCGACGACCGGCGCGTGGGCCACATCCGACCGCTGAGAGCCGTCCACCGCCGGAACATGTTGAAGGGCGTCGAAATAGGCGCGCCACTTGTCGGGCACCGAGCCCGGATTGTCGAGGTAATTCTCGTAGAGCTCCTCGACATAGGGAGCGTTTCCCCCGAACAGGTACGAGTTGGACCTGTACTGCTGCATCATGACTCGCTCACCTTTCGCCCCGGTTTCCAAGGCTTCGATGGGTTGCACAACCTTCCGCGGCCCGGCTCTGCCGGTTGGCGGATCGCGACCCGCCTTGCCATCACACTGACGAGCAAGGGGACGGGAAGGACGAAATCAAAACTCGAAGGAGATCGTATCACCGACGCCCCGACAAATCCTGACAACTCGGGAAGCGGTGAAAATCCGCACGGAGTCATGGTCACGAAGAAACTGGTCACCTTGCGGATTCATCCCCTGGCCGCAGCCAAGCCTCGCGAAGGCGCGAGCTGCAATGGCTGCGGGGTTTGTTGCCTGGCAGAGCCCTGCCCCCTGGGATCGGTGCTTACGTTGCGCGCCAGTGGGCCCTGCCAGTGGCTGCTCTGGGACACCCCCAGCGTGAGCTACCGTTGTGGTGTGCTGGCGGCTTGCGATCCGAAAGCCTTGGGGACTGAAGCCTCGAAACTCAGGCGTTGGTGGCACAGGCAAATCCACCGCGCGGCCCGTCGCTGGATCGCCGCGGGCGTGGGTTGCGACTGCTCCATGGAGGACGCTCCGCAGAGTCAGGAGGACAGCAGGCGCTGACGTGCGAGTGAATACTCCGCAACGAGCCGGTCCACAAGGTCGCGAGTGGGCACCACGGACTTCACCGCGCCGATCCCCTGGCCACAGCCCCAAATGTCCTTCCACGCCTTCTTTGCATCGCCGCCGAAATCCATCTTGCTTGGATCGCTCTGCGGCAGCGCTTCGGGGTCAAGGCCGGCATTTCGTACCGATGCCTTCAGGTAATTGCCGTGAACCCCGGTGAACAGGTTGGAGTAGACGATGTCATCGCTGCTGCTCTGGACGATGCACTGCTTGTATTCCTCTGAGGCGCGCGCCTCGTCGGTGGCGATGAAGGCTGAGCCGATGTAGGCGAAGTCGGCCCCCATGGCCTGAGCGGCAAGGACAGCCCCGCCCGTGGCCAGGCTGCCCGAGAGCGCCAGTGGCCCGTCGAACCACTCCCGGATTTCCTGAATCAGCGCAAAGGGGCTCTTGACGCCCGCGTGCCCCCCCGCACCGGCGGCCACGGCCACCAAACCGTCGGCCCCTTTCTCGACGGCCTTGCGGGCAAACCTGTCACTGATGATGTCGTGCATGACGATGCCGCCCCATGCATGAACCGCGTCATTGACATCCGGGCGTGCGCCAAGGCTGGTGATGACCATCGGGACACGGTACTTCGCGCAGACTTCCATGTCCTGCTCCAGCCGATCGTTGCTCTTGTGGACGATCTGGTTGATGGCAAACGGCGCAGCTTTCCGGTCGGGGTGATCTCGGTCCCATGCAGCCAGAGCCTGCGTGATCTCATCCAGCCACTCGTCAAGCTGAGAGGCCGGCCTCGCGTTGAGCGCGGGCATCGACCCCACGACGCCCGAAGTGCACTGCGCGATCACGAGCTTGGGATTGCTGATGATGAACAGCGGCGATCCGATGACAGGGATGCGCAAATCTGAAAGCAGGGCGGGAACAGACAAGATGCCTCCGATCAATGCATGAAAGCCGCCGGCTGGCGAATGCTCAGAACGACTCCACCGGCATGGAGAGAATGCCCTGACTTCCGCGGACCACCGATTCCGCCTGCCCGGGCACGCGCGACAGCACATGGTCGGCATAGACCTGAGCGGTGGCGATCTTGGCCGTCATGAACGCCACATCCTGGCCCTCGGCGAGCCGGGATTCGGCCGCCAAGAGGGAGCGGGCCATCTGCCATCCCGCCATGAGGTTGCCAGCCAGCATCAGGTAGGGTACCGATCCGGCAAAAACGGCATTCGGGTCGGCCTTGGAATGCGCCACCACGAATTCGACCACCTCCAGGAAGGCTTTGCGTGCAGCCGACAAGCGGGAGGACATTGCCCGCGCGGCAGCCTTGGGGTGGGCGGCCAACTCGCGCTCTGTGGCTTCGATCTGTGCGGCGATCGCCCTGGCCACGCCCCCCCCATCGCGCGCGGTCTTGCGGCCGACGAGGTCATTGGCCTGAATGGCGGTGGTGCCTTCGTAGATGGTGAGGATCTT
>CAYYYC010000222.1:0-3480 GCA_964475695.1 uncultured Rubrivivax sp. | reverse complement strand
CATCACCGGGCGCTTTGGCTGAGATCCGCGGGCTAACAATCGACCCATCCCCAGTTCCCCAACCCCCACACCACTCCAGCAGGCAACCCCAGGGCAGCACCATGAGCGACAAGCACCTTTCCACCCAATACGACGCCGAGCTCAGCGCAATATCGAACCAGGTTCTGCAGATGGGTGGCCTGGCCGAGTCTCAGGTCGCCCGTTCGGTCGAGGCGCTGACGCAGCTCAAGGCCGAGTTGGCCGACGATGTGCTGGCCCAGGAATCCAGGGTCAATCAGATGGAGATGGACATCGACTCCGAGCTCTCGGCCATCATTGCCCGTCGACAGCCCACGGCGCGTGACCTTCGCCTTCTGGTGGCCATCAGCAAGATGATTGCCAATCTGGAGCGGGTTGGCGATGAGGCTGCCCGTGTGGCGCGCATGGCCAAGAAGCTCATTGGGTCCGGGATTTCTTCCCGACTCCCGATTCACGATGTGGCGCACGAGGCCGACCTGGCCATCGCGCAGCTGCGAAAGTCGCTGGATGCCTTCGCCCGTCTCGATGTGACTCGAGCCCTGGAGGTCCTCAAGCACGATGAGGAGATCGACCAGGAGTTCGATGGACTCATGCGCAAGCTCATCACTTTCATGATGGAGGATCCGCGCACCATCAGCGGCAGCATTGACCTGATCTTCGTGGCCAAGGCCATCGAGCGCGTGGGTGACCATGCCAAGAATCTGGCAGAGGTCACCATCTACGTGGTCAAGGGTGCCGATGTCCGTCACCAGGGCCGCGACGATCTCGAACGCGCTGTGGAATAGGCCGCACCTCTGTTTTTGTCAGCCCGGCGCAAGCTTGGGGGTTGGACGCAAGAAATTTGTTGCACCGCAACAAAAAGTTCTTGCATTCCTGGAAAAGGGCCCTATCATTGCCTTCATGCTGCACTGCAGCAATCGCTTTGAGTCCCTTTCCAAGTCCTTCAAATCCAACTTTCACGGAGCCCACCATGCTGAACACGCAACAGATCATCGCCGCCCAACAGGCTCAGATCGAGTCCTTCTTCGACCTGAGCAGCAAAGCCTTCTCCAACATGGAGAAGGTGGTTGAGCTCAACCTGGCCACGGCTCGGGCTTCCCTGAGCGAGTCGGCCGACCTGGCCAAGGCCGCCCTGACGGCCAAGGACCCGCAGAGCCTGATGGCCCTGCAGACGGCCATGCTGCAGCCCAGCGCCGAAAAGGCAACCGCCTACGGCCGCCATCTGGCAGAGATCGCCAAGTCGGCCCAAGCCGATGTCGTCGCTGTGGCCGAGGCCCAGGTGGCCGCCGTTCAACGCGGCCTGCACCAGTTGGTTGATGTGGCAGTCAAGAACGCCCCGGCCGGCACCGAGAGCGGTGTGGCGCTTGTCAAGCAGGCCGTCGAGGCAGCCAACAGCGCCTACGCCAATGTGCAAAAGGCCGCGAAGCAGGCCACCGACATTGCGGAAGCCAACTTCAACGCAGTGACCGACACCGCCTTCAAGGCTGCCAAGGCTGCGGGCAAGGCCGGCAGGAAGTCCGCCTGATTCTTTGACAGAGGGGCGCCTGCGCGCCCATCAGACTCTCGCCGCCGCTGGGGCACCCGCCTTGGCGGCGGCTTTTTCATGGGGCTCACTGCCTTTGGATGGGTCGGCCCCTGCGGCCAGCCAGAGTCCCCTGCTTTGTGGCGTGGGTCCGGTCTCGCTAAAATGCCGGGTTTGCTTGCGACCAAGGATTCGAGATGTTCATTTCCACTGCCCACGCCCAAACCGCTCCCGCAGCGTCCCCGGGGGGACTGGAGAGCAGCCTCATGAGCCTGCTGCCGCTGGTGTTGATGTTCGTGGTCCTCTACTTCATCATGATCCGCCCGCAGATGAAGCGCCAAAAGGAGCACAAGGCCATGGTCGATGCCCTGGCCAAGGGTGACGAAGTGGTGACCGCAGGGGGCCTGTACGGAAAGATCAGCCGTGTCGGCGAGTCCAACCTGCATATTGAAGTCTCCGACGGCGTGGAGGTCATGGTTCAGCGCCAGGCGGTGACGCAGGTGCTCCCCAAGGGCTCCATCAAGTAACCGTCGTCGCCGCAGGGGGTCGCGGCCCTGCTCCTGCCCAGTCGGGCAACCAAGACAAGGCGCCAGCCATGAACCGCTATCCCCTTTGGAAGTACGCCTTCATCCTCGTGGCGCTGTTGGTGGGGGCGCTGTACACGCTGCCCAATTTCTTCGGCGAGGCGCCTGCGGTGCAGGTTTCCAGCGCCAAGGTCACGACCAAGGTCGACTTCGCCATGATCGAGCGGGTGCAAAAGGCGCTCGAGCAGGCCGGCATCACGCCTGACCGCATCAGCTTCGACGGAGCCTCGGTTCGTGCGCGATTTGCCGACACCGACACCCAAATCAGGGCCAAGGACACCATCTCCCGCGCCCTCAATCCCGTGGCCGACGACCCCGCGTACATCGTGGCGCTCAATCTGCTGAGCCGTTCACCCGCGTGGCTGGCTTCGATGCGCGCGCTTCCGATGTACCTGGGCCTCGACTTGCGGGGGGGGGTGCACTTTCTGATGCAGGTTGACATGGCCGCGGCCGTGCGCCAGCAACTTGAAGCCTTCCAGTCTGAGATCCGCTCGGGCCTGCGCGAAAAGCGCATTCGGTTTTCCGGGCTCACCCGCCAGGGCGATGGACTGTCGGTCGTGATCACGGAAGAGGCCTCGGTCAACGCGGCAAGGGATCTGTTGTCCATTCGCCTGTCCAACTTCACCTGGACCGACGATCGGGTGGCCGAGGGCACAAGGTTGACGGGGCGCCTGACGGCCAAGGCCACCAGCGAGATCGGCACCCAGGCCTTGGAGCAGAACATCGAGACCTTGCACAAGCGGGTCAACGAGCTTGGCGTGGCCGAACCGGTGATTCAGCGTCAGGGCGCCGATCGGGTCGTGGTGCAGTTGCCTGGCGTTCAGGACACCGCCCGAGCCAAGGACATCATCGGTCGAACCGCGACATTGCAGTTCCGCCTGGTCGAGTCTTCCGGCGCGGGAAGCGAGACGGTGCCCGTCCGGCTCTCGGTGGGGGAAACGGTGCCTCGCACCGTTTCGCTCAAGAGGGAGGTGATTGCAACCGGCGAGCAGTTGGAAAAGGCGGCAGCGACCCTGGACGAGAACCAGCGGCCGGCGGTTTCGGTCAGTCTCAACGACGCCGCCGGCAGGGCCATGCGAGCCGTCACACGCGAGAATCTCGGCAAACCGATGGCCATCGTTCTCTACGAGAAAGGCAAGGGCGAGGCGGTCTCCGTGGCGACGATTCAAGGCGAGTTCGGCAATCAGTTCAGGATCACCGGGAACTTCACGCCCCAGGAGACGGCCGACATCGCGCTTCTGACGAGGGCCGGCGCGCTCGCTGCCCCGATGGAGATCATTGAAGAGCGCACCATCGGCCCGAGCTTGGGCGCGGAGAACATCGCCAAGGGCTTCAACAGCGTGATCTATGGCTTCG
>CAYYYC010000221.1:0-3482 GCA_964475695.1 uncultured Rubrivivax sp. | reverse complement strand
ACGATGCGGCGATCAGCGACTACCTCTCGGCGATCGCCCTGCCCGAATCCGGAGAGGATGTGCCCGCACGATCGGAATTCCCGGCGCAGAGCAATGGCCGTTTCATCAAGCTGCAGGACTTGCGCTACGGGGAAAATCCACACCAGCAGGCCGCCTTCTACCGCGACCTGCATCCCGCGCCGGGATCGCTGGTCACAGCCCGCCAGCTTCAGGGCAAGGAGCTGTCCTACAACAACATCGCGGACGCGGATGCGGCCTGGGAGTGCGTGAAGTCTTTCGGAACCGATGTGGCGTGCGTGATCGTCAAGCACGCCAACCCCTGTGGCGTGGCGCTGGGCGTCGGCGCCCTGCAGGCCTATGAGAAGGCCTTCAAGACGGACCCCACCTCGGCATTCGGCGGAATCATCGCCTTCAATGCCCCGGTGGATGAAGCCGCAGCGCGGGCGGTGGCGCGCCAATTCGTGGAGGTTGTGATTGCGCCCGACTACAGTGAGTCAGCCCTGGGTGTCCTCGCGGCCAAGGCCAACACCCGGGTCCTTCGCATCCCTCTCGAATCGGTTCAGCCGGATGCCCCCGACGCCTGGAGCCGCGGCCTCAACAGCCATGACGTCAAGCGGGTCGGATCGGGGCTGCTCATCCAGAGCGCAGACAACCGCGAGGTGCGGGCCCAGGACCTCAGGATCGCCACACGACTGCAGCCCACGCCGCAGCAGATGGCTGACCTGCTGTTTGCCTGGAAGGTGGCCAAGTACGTCAAGAGCAACGCGATCGTCTTCTGCGCCGATGGCATGACGCTCGGGGTGGGCGCCGGGCAGATGAGCCGCATCGACAGTGCGCGCATCGCCTCGATCAAGGCCAGCCAGGCCGGTCTGGGCCTGCAAGGGTCGGTCGTGGCCAGTGACGCGTTTTTCCCCTTCCGCGACGGGCTGGATGTGGTGTGCGATGCCGGGGCGAGTTGCGTGATCCAGCCCGGGGGCTCCATGCGTGACGATGAGGTGATTGCGGCGGCGGAAGAGCGCGGCATCGCCCTGGTGCTCACCGGCGTGCGGCACTTCCGCCACTGACCGGGCCAGCTCATGAGAATCCTGGGCATCGATCCCGGCCTCCAGACCACAGGATTTGGCGTCATCGATGCCGAAGGCTCGCGGCTGTGCTACGTGGCCAGCGGCACGATACGCACCTCAGGCGCCGCCCACCGAGCCGAGCAGGGCGACCTGCCCGGGCGGCTGAAGATCATCTTCGACAGCATCGGCGAGGTGGTCGAGCGGTGGCAGCCGACATCCAGCGCGGTGGAGATCGTGTTCGTCAATGTGAACCCCCAAAGCACGCTGCTGCTGGGCCAGGCGCGCGGGGCGGCTCTGGCAGCGCTGGTCTCGCGCGGGCTGGCGGTGCAGGAGTACACGGCGTTGCAGATGAAAAAGTCGATCGTGGGCCACGGCCATGCCCGCAAGGAACAGGTTCAACTGATGGTGCAGCGCCTGCTGCAGCTGCCCGGGCTGCCGGGCAAGGATGCCTCGGACGCCTTGGGCCTGGCCATCACCCATGCGCATGCAGGCGCTTCGTTCGAGGCGTTGTCTCAAGGCGCCAAGCTTCAGCGGCGCACGCACGCTCTCTTCAAGGGCGGTCGCACCTATTGAATCAAGCCGCACCGTCCATCGGGCGCGGCGCGCTAGAAGAATCGGGGCAGGCGCTCCAGGATCAGGACGGCCAGAAAGCCGAGCGCCGCGATCACGGTCCACTTCAGAATCACCAGGCCACGCCGCTTCCATGCGGGGTTTCGCGTGGCGATGAATGCCGCAAAGCACAGCAGCGCAGCCACCAGCAGCAGGCCAAAGACAAGTCGAAAGACCATCATGGCCGCAACAGCTCAGAAGTTCACCAGGCCGCAGCCAACTCGGCCCAGCCCGCCGGCGCCTTGCGCTCGTCATCGAAGGTCACCACCTCCCAGGCTTGACGGTCCGCCAAGAGTTTGCGCAGCAACTGGTTGTTCAAAGCATGGCCGCCCTTGAAAGCGGTGTAGGAGGCCAGAAGGGTCATGCCCAAGACCTGCATGTCGCCGATGGCGTCCAGGATCTTGTGCTTGACAAACTCGTCGTCATAGCGAAGGCCTTCGGCGTTGAGAACGCGGTAATCATCGACGACGATCACATTGTCCATGCTGCCTCCCAGGCCCAGACCGCGGGAGCGCATCATCTCCACGTCACGGGTGAAGCCGAAGGTGCGCGCCCTGGCAATGTCGCGCCTGTACTGGCCGGTGGCGAAATCAAAGGTCAACTGCTGCCCCGTGGCATCCAGCGCAGGGTGCTTGAAGTCGATCTCGAAGCTCAGCCGGTAGCCATGGTAGGGCTCGAGCCGCGCCCACTTGAGCGAATCGCCCTGCCCCTGCCGCAGCTCAATGGCCTTGTTGACCTTGAGAAACCGCTTTGGAGCATCCTGCAACTCGATTCCTGCGCTCTGCAGCAGAAAGACGAAGCTCGCCGCGCTGCCGTCGAGGATCGGCACCTCCTCGGCAGTGCTGTCGATGAAGAGGTTGTCCAGTCCGAGTCCGGCACAGGCGCGCAGCAGATGCTCGATGGTCTGCACCTTGGGGCCGCCCGGATCGCCGACCGGGCTGATGGTGGTGGCCATCCGGGTGTCACTCACCGCCTCGGGCGTGACGGGGATGTCCACAGGCACGGGCAGGTCAACCCGGCGAAAGACGAACCCCGTGTTGACTGCAGCCGGCCGCAGGGTGAGCTCGACACGCTGCCCGCTGTGGACGCCCACGCCCACGGCGCGGGTGACTGACTTCAGAGTGCGTTGCCGGATCATGGCGCTATTGTCCGGGATTGCGGGCCGCCGCGCCCGCGCCGCCTTCCCGGACCAAGCCCATGCCGGGCCACTCAGTCGGCCTGGCGGCGCAGAAACGCCGGGATTTCAATCTCATCCATCCCATTGTTGGCCAGCGCCTCGACCCTGGCCGAAGCTTCGCGCTTGCGCCAAACGCTCGGAACTCCAAGGCCGGCATAGCTGGCCTCCTGGGAAGGCTGAGTCTGACCCTCGACGGCGCTGGCCACCGGCAGGTTGTCTGTGCCGGTGCGCTGAACCACGGGCACAGCCTGAACGACACTCAGCCCCGGCTGGCGCTTGCCGGGATTGAGGCCCGTGGCGATGACAGTCACCCGCATCTGGTCGCCCAGGCTCTCGTCATACGCTGCGCCGTAGATCACATGGGCGTCATCAGCCGCGTAGCGCTTGATGGTGTTCATCGCATTGCGGCTCTCCTGCAGCCTGAAATTGGCCCGCGAGGCCACCAGCAGCACCAGAACGCCGCGGGCCCCTGAAAGGTCGATCCCCTCGAGCAGCGGACAGGCCACCGCTAACTCGGCAGCCTTGGTGGCGCGATCCGGCCCCGATGCCATTGCGGTTCCCATCATGGCCTTTCCAGGCTCGCTCATCACGGTCTTGACGTCTTCAAAGTCCACATTGACCAGCGCGTCCCT
>CAYYYC010000220.1:0-3493 GCA_964475695.1 uncultured Rubrivivax sp. | reverse complement strand
AGGGCGAGCGTTCACGCCACCAGTTGATGGCGGCCTCGATGTCGGTGATGTGGATTCCCGCCATGAGGCTGCCCTTTGGCCGCGCAGCGTCTCAATGGTCGCGGGTCTGCGACGCCTGCTCGGCGAGCCGATCCAGCGCTCGGCCGACGGTGTCCCAATCGGCACCCGGGCCCAGATCGATGGGCGCCTGTCGGGCGGCCTGCAAACCCTCGAGTTGAATGCGGCGAACCCACTGGCCGGCATCCCGCCCGCTGGCAAATCCACGGCTTTGCAGCAGGACCGATCCATCGTGGGCCGTGAGCTTGAAGTGAAACTGCCCATTCGGCTCACGGTACTGCTTGAAGAGCGGCGGTTTGAGCGATGGCCGAACCGGCGCGGCCAGACCTGTGGAAGGCCCAACGGGGGCCGGCAGCCTGCCCAAGCCCAGGGCCCGGCGGAGTTCGCCAAGAAATGGAGCCGCCACGGCACGCGCCTTTCGCGCCCCTTCCAGCAGGATGTCCTCGATCTCGTCGGGCCTGGCGATCAGTTGCTCATAGCGCTCCCGCATCGGGGCGATGTGGGCCTCCAGCAGGGCGGTCGTCCTCACCTTTGCGTCACCCCAGGCCAACCCGGCTCGCAGATCTGCATGGAAGCTTTGGCGCTGCTGAGCGTCGGCCAAGGCGTCATGGATCATCACCAGCGCCGAGCCTGTGGGGTCCTTGGGCTGCCCAGGCTGGCGGGAATCGGTCACGATCCTGGCCACCGTCTCGCTCAGGCCTCTGGCGCCGCCCTCGAACAGAGGCACGGTGTTGTCGTAACTCTTGCTCATCTTGCGGCCGTCCAGGCCCGGCAGAACAGCCATGGTTTCATCGATTTGGGCTTGCGGCAGAACGAAGAGCTCCCGGCCGCAGCCGTAGAGATGATTGAAGCGGCTGGCAATGTCGCGCGCCATTTCGATGTGCTGCGCCTGGTCGCGCCCAACGGGCACGCGGTGGGCGTTGAACAGGAGGATGTCGGCTGCCATGAGCACCGGGTAGCAGAACAGCCCCATCGAAACACCGGCATCCTCCTCCTCCGACTGGGCAAGGTTGGCTTCCGTGGCAGCCTTGTATGCGTGGGCTCGATTCATCAGCCCTTTGGGCGTGACGCAACTCAGCAGCCAGTTGAGTTCGGGAATCTCCGGGATGTCGCTTTGGCGGTAGAAGGTCACGCGCTCGGGATCCAGCCCGCAGGCCAGCCAGGTTGCGGCAATTTCAAGGCGCGAGCGGGCCACACGGGCAGGGTCGTCACACTTGATCAGCGCGTGGTAGTCGGCCAGAAAGAGAAAGCTCTCCACCCCGGGCTCCAGGCTTGCGGCGACGGCCGGGCGGATTGCGCCGACATAGTTGCCCAGGTGCGGGGTGCCCGATGTGGTGATTCCTGTCAAAACTCTTTGAGCCATGTGCCGATTGTAGGAGTCGGGTCTCGGCGGCGCAGGGATGGCGGCCTGCCGCAGGCAGCGACCCGCACAGGCCAGCGCGCTCTGTGGCGCACCGATACACTGGGCTGACACTTCAATCGGCAACCATGAAGCAACGAGTGGTGGTTCTGATCTCTGGCCGCGGCAGCAACCTGGCCATGCTGGTGGAGGCGTGTCGGCGCGACGCCTGGCCGGCTGAAATCGCCGGTGTGGTCGGCAACCGACCTGGCGCAGCCGGGCTCCGGTGGGCGGCCGAGCAGGGCCTGCCTACCGAGCTGGTGGACCATGAGCTTCATGGCTCGAGGCAATCCTTCGACGAGGCTTTGCTCCAAGCCTGCAATGCCCTGCGCCCGGATCTGGTGGTGCTGGCCGGATTCATGCGCATCCTGGGCGAGCCCTTCGTGCGCCACTTTGGCGGACGGCTGATCAACATCCACCCTTCGCTGCTGCCGGCGTTCGGGGGCCTGCACAGCCATCGACGCGTCTTGCGGGAAGGAGCCAAAGTCACCGGCGCGACGGCCCACTACGTCACGCCTGAGTTGGACCACGGGCCGGTGATCGTGCAGGCGGCCGTTCCTGTTCTCAACGATGACGATGAGGCGAGCCTGTCGGCTCGCGTGCTCAGGGCCGAGCACCGGATCCTTCCTCTGGCCGTGGGCTGGCATCTGAGGGGCGATCTGCGCATTGAGGATGGCCGTGTGCTTCATCGACAGCGGGCTGCGCAGTCGATGTGGCTGGAGGGCTGAGCAGCCATGCATCCCAAGGCGCAAGTCGAGTTGGCGGCCGAGCTTGTTCAGCGCGTGCTCTTGCTGGTCAACCCTGCCGATCGCGAAGTCTCGACCTTTTTTCGGGAACACCGGGCCTTGGGCGCCAGGGATCGGGCTGTCCTGGCTGAAACGGCCTTTCGGGTGTTGCGGCAGCGCTTGGTGCTGCAGCACCTGGCGCAGTCTGGGCATGGGCCGCTGGCGCGCCGTCTGACCCTGCTGGCCTGGCAGGGCAGCGACTCCCATCTGAAGGCCGGCTGCAGCGATCCCGAGTGGCAGTGGCTGCTGCAGGTGCGCGCGGTGGATCCTGCGAGTCTGCCGGGCCGAGTGCGCGCCAACATGCCTGCCTGGCTCCATGAGCGACTCCTGTTGCGACTGGGCTCTGAAATGTCGGCCTTCGAGAAGGCCATGGATGGCCCGGCACCTCTGGACCTGCGGGTCAACACGATCAAGGCCAAGCCCCAGGCCGTTCGGGAAGAGCTTCTCAGCCTGGGTCTGGACTGCGAGCCGACACCTCACTCGCCCTGGGGGCTGCGGTTGTCGGGCAAGCCCGCGCTGCAGCGACTGGATCTGTTCGTTCGCGGCGATGTGGAGGTGCAGGATGAGGGCAGCCAACTTTTGGCGCTGTTGACCGACGCCCACCGCGGCGAGATGGTGGTCGATTTCTGCGCCGGGGCCGGCGGGAAGACGCTGGCACTGGGGGCAGCCATGAGAAACACCGGGCGGCTTTACGCCATGGACACCTCGGGCCACCGCCTTGCTGCGCTCAAGCCCAGGCTGGGTCGCAGTGGCTTGTCCAATGTGCACCCGGTGCAGATCGCGCATGAGCGCGATGAGCGAATCAAGCGGCTGAGCGGCAAGATCGACCGAGTCCTGGTGGATGCGCCGTGCTCGGGCTTGGGCACCCTGCGTCGCAACCCTGACCTCAAGTGGCGGCAGCGGCCCGAGTCGGTGGCTGAACTTGCAGCGTTGCAGCGCTCGATCCTGGACGGCGCTGCGCGGCTGCTCAAGCCCGCCGGGCGGCTGGTCTATGCGACCTGCAGCCTGCTGCAGCAGGAGAACGAGGATGTGGTGCAGGAGTTTCTGGCCAGACACCCCGAATACAGCCTGCTCGATGCGGCTGAGGAGCTCAAGCGTCTCAAGGTGCCTCAGCCCGATGCGCTGTGCAGTGATGGTTTCCTTCGCCTGTGGCCGCACCGGCATGGCACCGACGGCTTCTTTGCGGCGGTCTTGGTCCGTGGGAGTTAGGCCCCCGCAGGCCCGGGCGTGCCTCCGCGGGGCAGCACCGCTA
>CAYYYC010000219.1:0-3506 GCA_964475695.1 uncultured Rubrivivax sp. | reverse complement strand
TCTGGGGGGTCAGGAGTTGGTCGAGAAGTGGGTGATGTCGATGAACCTCACCAAGACCGAGTTCCTCATCCTCAGCCAGGTCATCATCTTCATCCTCGGCTGGCCGCTGGAGTGGACCGAGATCATCGTCATCTTCATGCCCATCTTCATCCCGCTGCTGGACAACTTCGGCGTCGATCCCCTGTTCTTCGGCCTGCTGGTGGCACTCAATCTACAGACTGCATTCCTGTCGCCGCCCGTGGCCATGGCGGCCTTCTATCTCAAGGGCGTGAGCCCGCCGCAGGTCACCCTCAATCAGATCTTTGCGGGCATGATGCCGTTCATGGGAATCCAGGTCGTGGCAATCTTCTTGCTCTACGCATTCCCTGAGATCGGCTTGTGGCTTCCACAGGTACTCTACAAGTAGCTGCCGCAGGCGCAACGCAAGCCCTGACCCAGATGGGCCAGGGCTTGCTGAGCTCTGAGGCGCACGTCAGCGGGCTGCTGGCCACGGTCCGGGCCCTGGAGCCAGAGATCGGGGCTTGGGCGCATCTGGATGCAGCCGGAGCGCTGGCGCAGGCGCGGCACGCAGATCGCAGAAGGGCTGCCGGCGAAGGCGCGCCCCTGTTGGGTGTTGCGGTCGGGGTGAAGGACATCATCGACACGGCCGACATGCCCACCGAGAACGGGACGCCCCTGCACGCCGGGCGGCGCCCTCAGCACGATGCCGCCTTGGTGACTCGGCTTCGGCAGGCCGGCGCCGTGATCCTTGGAAAGACGGTGACCACTGAGCTGGCCACATATGCGCCGGGCAAGACGCGCAACCCCCACAGAACCAGCCACACGCCCGGCGGATCGTCGAGTGGGTCTGCAGCGGCCGTGGCCTGCGGCATGGTCCCACTGGCCATCGGTTCACAGACCAACGGCTCGACCATTCGTCCCGGATCCTATTGCGCCACGGTGAGCTTCAAGCCGACACGCGCATCGGTGGACCGGGCCGGCATGCTGGTGCAGTCCCCCAGTTTCGATGCGGTCGGGCTTTTCGCTCGTCATGTGCAGGATGTTGAACTGCTTTGGCGGGTGCTGAGCCGACGCAGCACCCCTGGGCGCCATGAAGCCCCGGGGCCCAAGACCCTGCTCTGGTTCCTGGGGCCCTTGGGCAGTGAGCTGGAGCCGGGTGTGGAGCCGCTTCTGGCGCAATGCGCGCGCGCCCTGGGCGCCGATCGCGGGCCGCCGGATCTGCCAGTGCCGCTGCGGGGTGTCATCGGACTGCACAAAGTCATCATGGAAGCCGAGATCGCCGATTCCTTCCGCCAAGAACACGAGCGCGGCGCAGCGCATCTTTCGGCTTCGCTTCGTGGGCAGATCGAGCGCGGGAGGGCCACAACGCGGCCCGCGCTCAATGCGGCCCGCGCCGAGCTCGAGCGGGCCAAGGCTTTGGTGGACGAATGGATGCGAGATCAGGCCATCGACGCGCTTGTGGTTCCCAGCGCGACCGGGCCCGCGCCCGCAGGGCTGGGCTCTACCGGAGACCCGATCTTCTGCACTCTGGCTACGGCTTTGGACCTTCCCGCCCTGCAGCTGCCTCTGTTGCGGGCGCCCAATGGGCTGCCGCTCGGAATACAGCTCGTGGGCCGGCGCTGCGATGACGAGGCCCTTCTGACGCTTGGGGCCCAGGCCATGGCGGGGAGCGGACGCCGATGAAATTCCAGCGAGCCCATGACCGCATCCCGATGGCCAGCACCAAGCCATGGCGTCTTCCGATCGCGTTGCGCGCCTGGACTGCCGCGCTGTGCCTCGCAGCCGTGGGCGTGCAGGCGCAACCAAGCCCGCCACAGCCATCTCCCCCTAAAGACCTTGCGGCTGCGCCGGGACGGCTCTCGGCGGAGTGGCGCTTGGCCGGCGAACAGACTGCCGCCTTCATCGACACACTCAGGAGCCTGGTGGCCATTGAGTCGGGCAGCAGAGACCTCCAGGGTCTGAGGACGCTGGCCGAATGGATCGCGCGGCGGCTGTCCGCATTGGAGATGAATGTCGAGATCCTGCCAGCCCGGGCGCCCGAGTTCCATCCGACGCTCAAGGGTGAGGAGGTCGGCCCCATGGTTCTGGCGCGAAAACAGGGAAGAGGCGCCAAAAAGGTGCTGCTGATCGCCCACATGGACACCGTCTACCCCAAGGGCATGGCCGAAGGGCACCCCTTCAGGGTGGAAGGTGACCGAGCCTATGGGCTTGGAATTGCGGACGACAAAGCCGGGGTGGCGCTGATCCTGCACACGGTGGCGATGCTGCAATCGCTTGGTCATGATGACTACGCCGAACTCGCCGTGCTGATCAACGGCGATGAGGAAATCGGCTCGCCTGGCTCAGGCCCCACATTGGTCGAACTTGGAGGTCAGTACGATGCAGTCTTGTCCTTCGAGGGCGGTGGCGGCAAGACGGACATGGTGCGACTGGCCACGAGCAGCATCGCCATAGCCGAGCTCAAGGTCACGGGACGGGCCTCGCATGCGGGAGGCAATCCCGAGGGCGGGCGAAACGCGATCTACGAGCTTGCCCATCTGGTCCTCAAGACCCGGGGGTTGGGTGATCCCCAACGCGGGCTCAAGATCAACTGGACTGTCATTGAAGGTGGCGGCGTTCGCAATGTGATTCCGGCGCGCGCCTCAGCCATCGCCGACATCAGGGCTCTGAGCGACGCCGACATGGACTCGATGGAGCAGGCACTGCGGCAGGCGATCACGGATCGGCTGATCCCAGAAACCCGCGCCGAGCTGTCCTTCTACCGCAGTCGCCCCGCCTTCGTTCCCAATGCAGCGTCCGTTGCTCTGGCACGGCATGCCCGATCGATTTTCCAGGAGGCTGGGCTGCCGCTTGAGATTCGCGACAGAGCTTCAGGCGGGGGCACCGACGCAGCCTTCGCCGGGTTGCGGCCCAGGGGCGGGGTGCTCGAGAGCTTTGGGCTCCGGGGCTTTGGGGCTCACTCCAATGAGGGCGAGTCCATCATGCTCGACTCGATCATCCCGCGGCTGTTCCTCGCCACCCGGATGGTGATGGATGTCGGCTCAGGAAAAGTGCGCTGGTAGAGCCCACTGACCCCTTCCCCGAGTGGTGTGTGGTGGGTATTGGGGAGGGGTGGGGGAGGGGTTAGCCTGACGATGTCCTACTTTCACACGGGCATCCGCACTATCATCGGCGCAGAGGCGTTTCACTGTCCTGTTCGGGATGGGAAGGAGTGGGACCACCTCGCTATGGTCATCAGGCTTAACTTGTTGCCGCAAGGCCCGCGCTCACACACACCAGCGCATTGGGCCTTGCAGCCAATTCAATAGAGTCTTTCTCATCAGCCGTCCGCCCTTTTGCAGCAGACGATTCGATCGCGCCAAGCCTTGGGCTCAGAACACGCTTTGTCTCTCACTTAAAACCAGTCCCTGGCATCGCGCAGGCAGCCTCCAGGCCACATCCACACGATCACCAAAGTTATAGGGTCAAGCCTCACGGGCAATTAGTACTGGTTAGCTCAACGCATT
>CAYYYC010000218.1:0-3542 GCA_964475695.1 uncultured Rubrivivax sp. | reverse complement strand
ATGCCAGCGCTTTCCAGCCGGGACTTGGTGGACAGCAGCTCGTCCATGGACCCCACCTTCAGCGCGATGTGCTGCACCCAGGTGGGCGTGTTGCGGTCCCGGTCCATGGGTGCAGAGTTGGGCAGTTCGAAGAACGCCAGCACATTGCCGCCCCCCGCATCGAGGAATACATGCATGTAGGGGTCGGGCGCCTTGGTCGATGGCACCTCGTTCTCCGCGATGGCCAGCACGAACTCCATGCCCAGGTGCTGGCGGTACCAGAGCACGGTTTCGCGCGCGTCCCTGCACCGGTAGGCCACATGGTGGATCTTCTGGATGCTCATGATTTTGGAGTCTCAGCCCGACAGGCCTTAGAGTAGCGCAAACACGCGCGACCCAGGGTCGCGCTGCCCAATCGTTCAAACCAGGAGTCCGAACCCATGTCGCAGTTCAAGGTGCTGATCGCCCAGGGGGGCGGCCCGACCGCCGTCATCAACCAGTCCCTGGTTGGCGCGGTGCTGGCTGCCCGCGCCTTTCCCCAGGTCCAGTCCGTCTACGGCGCCCGCCACGGGGTGCGCGGAGTCCTGCAGGAAGACTTCCTGGATCTGACCGGGGAGGACATCAACCACCTGGAGCGGGTGGCAGCGACCCCGGCCTCGGCTCTGGGCTCGACCCGGGACAAGCCCGACATGGCGTATTGCCAGCAGATGCTGCAGGTGATCAAGGCCCATGGCATCACCCATTTCTTCTACATCGGGGGCAACGACTCATCCGACACGGTCCGAATCCTGATGGAAGAGGCCGCGCGATCGGGCCACGGCCTGTGCGGCATGCACATTCCCAAGACCATCGACAACGATCTCATGGGCAACGACCACACGCCGGGCTTCCCTTCGGCGGCCAGGTTTGTGGCCCAGGCCTTTGCAGGCGCAGACTTGGACAATGCGGCGCTGCCTGGCGTGTATGTGGCCGTGGTGATGGGGCGGCATGCGGGCTTTCTGACGGCGGCATCGGCCTTGGCGCGTCGGCAGCCCGACGATGGGCCCCACTGGGTGTATCTGCCCGAGCGGGTGTTCGACACGGACCGCTTCCTGGCCGATGTGAAGTCCACCCACGAGAGGCTCGGGCGCTGTGTGGTCGCGGTTTCCGAAGGCATCCACGACGCTTCGGGCCAGCCCATCATCGCCCAGCTGGCCCAGCGCCGCGGCGGCAGCGTGGAGCGCGACGCGCACGGCAATGTGCAGCTCTCGGGCACCGGCGCATTGGCTGACCTGCTGTGCGATGAGATCAAGGCCAGACTCGGGATCAAGCGGGTGCGCGGAGACACCTTCGGCTATCTGCAGCGCAGCTTCCTGGGCTGTGTCAGCGATGTGGACGCCCGCGAGGCTCGCGATGTGGGGGCCGTGGCGGTGCGGATGGCCATCCTGCAGGGTGCCAGCGGGTCTGTGGCCATCCGCCGTGACGCGGCCGCGCCGGGTTACTCCTCGGAGTATGCGCTGCAGCCGCTGGAAGCTGTCGCCGCCAAGACCCGGGTCATGGATGACTCTTTCATCACGGCAGCGGGCAACGATGTCACACCGGCCTTCGTCGATTACCTGCGCCCCCTGCTGGGCAGCGGGATGCCGCAGGCCGAACGGTTGCGCGGGAGGGCGGTGGCGCGACGGCTCAAGCCTCAACCTTGACCCAGCGACCGCTCCACGATCTCACGCACATCGGCGCTGAGTTCGGTTCGTGCGGCCACCCGCGCCAGCGCCTCGCGCGCGGCGCCGGCCCAGGGCTCGGCCAGCTGGCGCCAACGCTCCATCACCCGAGCCAGACGCGCGGCCATCTGCGGGTTGAAGGCGTCGAACTCGACAACGCGCTCGGCCCAGAACACATAGCCTGCCGCGTCGTTGCGGTGGAAAGCGCCCGGATTGGACATGGCGTAGGCGGCCACCAGGCTGCGAGCCCGGTTGGGGTTGCGGGGTGAATAGTCCGGGTGCTGCGCGAGCGCCTTGACCCTCTCGAAGACCCGACCGTCCTTCTCCGGAGCCGTGGCCTGCACGCTGAACCACTTGTCGATCACCAGCGCCTCATCGCGGAAATGTGAATGGAAATGGGCCAGGGCCGCGTCCGCCAGCTCGGCATGGCCGTGCACCAGGGCCGTCAGCGCGCCCATGCGCTCGGTCATGTTCCCCGCGTCCTTGACCTTCTGATAGGCACGCCCGGGCCACAGCCGCTCCCCGGTGGTCTGGGCATGCAGCACCAGCATCGAAAGCGCCAGGTTGGCCAGCGCCCGCTGCCCGCTTTGGCGGGCGTCGGGTCGATAGCCTTCGCGGGTCTGCAGCGTCTCGTAGACCGAGGCCCAATCGTCGTGCAGCGCGGCGGCCAACTGCTGGCGCAACGATTGATGGGCCCGGTGCACATGCTGCGGATTGACGGTGGCGAGCTGCTCGTGGATCTGCCCCTGTGAGGGCAGGCTCAGGGCCAGCTCCTTGAAGGCCGCATCCAGCTGCGGGCTCGTGAGCACCCCGCGCAACGCCTTCACCAGGTCATCATCCAGCTGAACTTCAGCGCCGGCAGCCACCGCCGGCAGCAGCCGCGACATCATCAGCCGCTGGCTGGCTTCCCAGCGGTTGAAGGCGTCGCTGTCGTGGGCCAGCAGCACGAGCAGGTCTGCCTGGCTGAGCCCGTCGTCCAGAACCACCGGTGCCGAAAAGCCCCGCAGCAGTGAAGGGACCGGCTCGGTGGCCACGCCGACAAAGGTGTAGCGCGCCTGCGCCTGATCGAGCACCAGCACCGTCTCTGTCCCACGGGCCGCGGCTTCCCCTTCGAGATGCAGTGCCAGCGCCGTGCCGTCCCGCCCCACCAGCCCCATGGCCACCGGAATCACGAACGGCTGCTTGTCGGCTTGCCCGGGCGTGGCGGGGCAGGATTGGCTGAGGGTGAGCGTGTAGCGCTGCGAGGCCGCGTCGTATTCGCCGCGAGCCTGCAGCCGTGGCGTGCCGGCCTGGGCATACCAGCGCTTGAAGGCCTCAAGGCGCGCCGAGAGCTCGCTGCCGGGATTCGCGTCGGCCACGGCTTGAGCGAACTCGTCGCAGGTCACCGCCTGCCCGTCATGGCGCTCGAAATAGCGTGCCATGCCCCGGGCAAAGCCATCGCGGCCGACCAGGGCCTGCATCATGCGCACCACCTCGGCCCCCTTGTTGTAGACGGTGGGCGTGTAGAAATTGTCGATCGCCTGGTACTGGTCAGGCCGCACCGGGTGGGCCATGGGGCCGGAGTCTTCCGGGAACTGGAATTCGCGCAACTGGCGGACATCTCCGATGCGGCACACCGCGCGCGCGCTCGCAGATCCGGCCATGTCCATGCTGAATTCCTGGTCGCGAAAGACGGTCAGGCCTTCCTTGAGCGAGAGCTGGAACCAGTCGCGACAAGTGATGCGGTTGCCCGTCCAGTTGTGGAAGTACTCGTGGGCCACGACGCTTTCGACATTGAAGAAGTCCACATCGGTGGCGGTGGCGGGGCTGGCCAGCACGAACTTCGTGTTGAAGATGTTCAGGCCCTTGTTTTCCATGGCGCCC
>CAYYYC010000217.1:3213-3568 GCA_964475695.1 uncultured Rubrivivax sp. | reverse complement strand
GTGGGTGGTCAGCAGTACGGTGTGGCCCTGCCGGCTGAGCGCGGCGATGAACTGCCACAGCGCCTGGCGCAATTCCACATCCACCCCGGCGGTGGGCTCGTCCAGAACAATGACTGGCGGTCGATGCACCAGAGCCTGCGCCACCAGGACTCGCCGCTTCATGCCCCCGGAGAGCTGGCGCATGTTGGCGCCCGCCTTGTCGGCCAGGCCCAGGCCATGGAGCAACTCATCGATCCATGCGCCGTTGCCGCGCACGCCGAAATAGCCGCTTTGGATGATGAGCGTCTCGCGAACGCTGAAGAAGGGGTCGAACACCAACTCCTGCGGCACGATGCCCAGCGACTTTCGCGCCGCG
>CAYYYC010000217.1:2881-3203 GCA_964475695.1 uncultured Rubrivivax sp. | reverse complement strand
CACAGTCGTCGACCACATCGTGGCCCATCACCTTGACACGCCCTGATGTGGCCCGGGCGAGCCCCGCCAGGATGCTGATGAGCGTTGTCTTGCCTGCACCATTGGGGCCGAGCAGGCCAAAGAATTCACCCGGCTCGATGTCGAAGGACACCCCGTCGAGCGCCGTCACGCAACCCCTGGAGCCTTCGTAGGACTTGTGGACCTGTTCGAAAACGACGGCAGACATGAGACTCTTTCTGGAAAGAAGCACCGGACAGGCATGAAGCGAAGGCGCGACCTGCAAGCCAGGGCCGGCAAGCTCAATCGGGCGATGCGCCCTCGA